>NZ_JBHTKV010000013.1:0-93051 GCF_042678465.1 Oceanobacillus caeni
AAAGTTCGATTCAGTGCTTTAGAAATGTGAAAGGAATCCAATTGATTTAAAACAGGATAACTAGACTGTGAGAAAGCCTCTTGAAAACGTTCTGCCGTATAACCGGGACCACCATCACTATTGGTGACAACTTGAGTGTTTTCTAAGGAATAATGATTAGCTGTATACGCCTGGACTTCTTTCCAAAAATCATTCGTTGGTTTGGTTGTCATGATGACCTGTGGATTCTTTAGGGAAATACGCTTCCCATTTTTACTCCAACCTTCATGAATGATCGCATGATGGACTTCATGACTTGTCTTTTTCTTTGTTCCACGCACAAATACACCATCTGCCTCGGCAAATAAAAAATCCAACTCATCTCCCTTTGGTAAATAAGCAGCTTCCTCTAATTCCGCTAACATTTCTTCATCAGCTCGCGCTTGTGCCTTCCCAACACGTTTCACAATACTTCCCACAGTTGTATGACTAAGAGTTACTGCGGTCCATTCACCTAATATGCGTGCCGTTTCTCGGTACGTACTCTCACTAGCCAACTCTGCCACTTTTACTTCAACTAAAGGACTATGTCGTTGATATTTTCTAAATCCAATCCATTCATCAAAAGGATAATGCGCCTTTCCATTCACATCGCGCATCAAGGTATGAGTAAAGCGAACCGCCCCAAAAATAAACTGAATCGTTTTTTCATCTTCTCGTTCAACCGTCCAACCTTTACTTTGCATTCTTCTTTTAATCGTTTGATTAAGTTGTGTAAATACGCTCCCCATTAGTGTAGTAAGTAGATCATATATACTAATTTGAATTTGTTCTTCAAACTCAATTAAGTCATTTGTATCCTTTAATAATTCGCTAATTTTTGATATAATTGTATTCATGAAAAGGCCTCTTTCTAATGTATTTGCCGGCTAAGCATACATTTATGATAGAGCGCCTTTTCTTTTTTTTCTAGAATTTTGTTTCAAATCCCCGAGAACTATTTTACACATAGTTAAAAAACTTATATTCTCATATAATTTGTCGAACACTTGGAAAGCCTGGAAATTACTACTGAGCGAACACCTTAGTATGAAATGTCAATAAAGTTATTTATTTTTCGAACTAAAAATGTGCAATACACCATCCGAAAATATGGAAGGTGCATTGCACATTCACACTCCTTTTATTAAAATCTGCTATTCAAATAAGCTAAATATAATATCAGCTATATAAGTTTCCAAAAATGCCGCCATAATAATTATCGGTAAAATTAAAAGGAAGTAAATCTTTATTGTCTCTAGAACCTTCATTATTAGGGATGTTTCTACTTCGTCTGCCTTAAATACACTTCTTATTTTAACTCTAACAACTTGATTTAATTCAAATAGAACTGCAGCAAGTAAACAAAAGGCGTAAACCTCAAAAATATAATGAGGGATAGTTGAAATGATTATGCCAAGGCCTTTTTTGAAATTGGCCTTTAAAGCAATCCCAAAAAGAATTCCGGGAAGAGAAACAGTTGAAATTATATTCAAGAGATATAGAAATTGTATTGGAATTGAAGCCAAGATAAGCATTTGTAAAGGAACCATAAATCCGTTATTAACAATAAATGACCATACTTTCTTAATACCATTAGATTCTTTCACTTGATCCGGTAAATTATTTCCAATTCCTTCTGTTATTTCTTTTAAATCCGGATTGATTATGTATGTTATTACCGTTGCAACAGTTGTTAGTACTACAGCAATTATTAAAAACTTAATTGATCTTTTAAAAACAGTTTTATTAACTACATTTGGTATAGTAACCACCTCACTTAATTAATTTACCCAACCATCTGTACCTTTAATGGAATAAAAAGATTGTAGCTTTTAACAACATTATTTTAAATGAAACATCTTTATGGACATTTAACACTTAGTTGTACTTATGTAAGATAACCTTCCTAACACCAAAATAGGCTGATGTTTTACATCAGCCTTCATTCATTTCTTATTATTTTTCTAATAACTCAATAATTCTCTCAAGATCATCATCTGTATAAAATTCTATTTCAATTTTCCCTTTACGTTTTCCACGATGAATAGATACAGCTGTACCTAGATGGTCACGTAGAACAGATTCCCTTTCTGCAAGGAATATATCCTTTTTAGGATTATCCTTCTTCTTTATTGGCTGTTTTTCATTTAAAGTAGAAATTAACCTTTCAACTTGTCTAACATTTAACTTCTCACTTCTGATTTTATTAACTAAAGGAATCAACCGTTCTTTATCTTTTAAACCAAGTAATGCTCTACCATGCCCCATAGAGAGCTCTCCATTGTTAATATAAGCAACAATATTTTCTGGTAATGATAATAAGCGAACCATATTAGCAATATGGGATCTACTTTTTCCTAGTCGCTTTGACAAGTCCTCCTGGGTAATGCCTAGCTCATTCATTAAATTCGAATAAGCTTGTGCTTCCTCAATTGGTGTTAAATCCTCTCGCTGTAAATTCTCCAATAAAGCAAGCTCCATCATTTTTTCATCTGTTAGTTCTTTAACGATGGCAGGAACTTTCTTTAATCCAGCCTCTTTTGCAGCTCGGAATCGTCTTTCCCCTACTACAATTTCAAACCCTTTTATACTTTGACGTACAATAATCGGCTGAAGAATGCCGTGTTGAATGATAGACTCTTTTAACTCCTCAATAGCATCAGCATGAAACGTTTTTCTCGGCTGATACGGATTTGGCCTACACTCTTTAATAGCTATCTCCTGAACGGAAGCTTTACCTGTATCTTCGACTTCTGGGAATAATGCACTTATACCTTTACCCAACCCTTTCGCCACTAGCCACCACTTCCTTTGCTAATTCAAGATATACTTCTGCTCCTTTTGATTTTGGATCATACGTAATAATTGGTTGTCCATGACTAGGCGCTTCACCTAATCGTACATTTCTTGGAATGATAGATTGATATACTTTATCTTGAAAATACTTCTTAACCTCTTCGATTACTTGAAGCCCCAAATTTGTTCGGGCATCTAACATCGTTAGAAGTACTCCTTCAATCATTAATGATTTATTTAAATGTTTTTGAACTAACCGAATGGTATTCAATAATTGGCTTAAACCTTCCAAAGCATAATATTCACATTGAACCGGAATAATGATTGTATCTGAAGCTGTTAGAGCATTTAAAGTGAGTAAGCCTAACGAAGGAGGACAATCTATTATTATATAGTCATAAGAATCCTTTATACTTTCTAATGCTCTTTTTAAACGAATTTCCCTAGATATGACTGGAACGAGTTCAATTTCTGCACCAGCTAGTTGAATGGTAGCCGGAATTAAATCTAAATTATTTACATTAGTTGAAATGATAACATCCTCTGCTTCTACATCATCAACAAGGACATTATATATACAATGACTAACATCTGCCTTATTAACCCCTACTCCACTTGTTGCATTCCCTTGTGGATCTGTATCGATTAATAACACTTTATTTCCTAAGTGGGCAAGACATGCACTTAAATTCACCGATGAAGTTGTTTTTCCTACGCCACCTTTTTGATTAGCGATGGACATTATTTTCCCCATGTTGACACCTTCCTAAAACTATATACTGTTATTCTATCACTCTTTCTATTAAAACGGTTATATTATTTACACTTTTTTCATATCCTTATAGTTAAAGGCTGTTTGGGTATACTTTGCTAATTAGCTTTCTGCAGGCAGCTACTCTATATAAAAATCTTTACGTAGCTGAGTAATTAACTGACAAATTTATTCGGTTGAATTAGAAAATTTGGCATTCTCTATTAAGCTGGGAGAATGACATAGTTGTACTTATGCAAATCTTTACAGTGGAGGACCCCAGAAAGAAAGTTTTATACTTTCCCATCTGCCAAGTAACCACAGCCTCTTTATAGAGAATAGCCTAGTGGAAAATTATATTTCTTAATCCTATACAAATACCCACCTTATATCTGTAAGATGGGTTAGATTAGAAGTGTATAATTGCTATTTCTTTTTCGGTATTTTTACAGTTATTTGATAGTACTCATCAAATTCCTTTTCATCGGATTCTACATCCACACCAGTTTTGGTAACCATACTCAATGATTGCCGAATGGTGTTCATTGCAATACGAATATCTTTATTAATACCTTTTAGTTTCGGACGTTTCTTTTTAGGTTCTTTCGGCTCCTGCATTTTTGCAACTCGTTCTTCTGTTTGTTTCACATTCAATTCATTTTCAATAATAATTTGTAAAATTTTATTTTGTTTTTCTTCGTCTTTAAGTTTAATTAAAGCTCTAGCATGTCGTTCTGTAATTAATTTATTCAATAATGCATCTTGTACTTCTTTTGGGAGTTTTAAAAGCCGTAATTTATTAGCAATGGTAGATTGATTTTTTCCAAGCCTTTGTGCTAGCGCTTCTTGGGTTAATGAATGCATTTCTAATAATTTAGAGTATGCGAAGGCTTCCTCTATTACTGTTAATTCTTCACGTTGTAAGTTCTCAATTAAAGCAACTGAAGCCGTTTCTGTATCAGTCATTTCACGTACAATAGCAGAGATTGTTTCCCAGCCCAATGATTGGACAGCTCTCCATCTTCTCTCACCAGCAATTATTTCATATTGATCATTTTCATATTTTCTAACAACAATCGGTTGTATCATCCCATGTGTATGAATCGTTTGCGCTAATTCCTGAATTTTTTCATTATCAAAAATAGACCTCGGCTGATAACGGTTTGGTATTATATCTTTTACAGGAAGTTGAATTACTTCATCTGACTGGTAAGATTCCTCATCTATGTCTTTGGAAGATGTTTTATCGCCCAATCCAAAAAATCGATTAAAAGGATGCACCACATTTGACACCACCTTAAATTCTATAAGACTAGTTTTTATCTATGTAAAAAATTGTTTCACGTGAAACAATTTGCTTTAAATATATATAATAAAAATTCAGTATATGAAACTAATTATATACGACTAGATTGGTATTAATCTCACATTCCATTTTACCATATATAGACTTATAAAGGCATCAAAAAGTTAACATTATTAGAAAACTAGGCATTCGCCAAGTCCTTTGGCAAATACCTAGTTTTACAGAACAAAGGCGCAAGCGCCCGTTTAGCGACGTACGGACTGGACTGAGCCGTAGGAGATAAAGGAAACACGACGAACGGAGTGAGTCGATGTTGACTTATCGTACGGAGGTGAAGGAAGTCTCGCTAGTCGCTGGGCGCTGGAGCCGGACGTGGCTATTTCTGTATCTAAGTTAGCCACAGCCATACAAATTTTATAACTTCCTAGACAACAAGCAAGAAAAATTATGTTTAAATTCGTTCATTATAATGGCATTTTATTTGGTGTGCCAGGCTTTCTTGGATATTTATTTGGTGTTTTTCCTTTTTTGTGAATCAAAATGACATTTCGCTCACTTTCCTCTTCTGGAAGTAAGAATGTATGTGATTCCTCTACCTCCCCACCTAATAAGTCAATGGCTTTCTTCGCATCCGATAATTCATCTGTTGCTTGTGCGCCTTTCATTGCAATGAATTTCCCACCCTTTTTAACCAATGGTAGACAAAGTTCACTTAATACCGACATACGCGCAACAGCTCTAGCAGTAACAATATCGAATGATTCCCTATGATCCTTATTTTTCCCAAATGTTTCGGCCCGATCATGGTAAAATGCTATGTTTGTTAAGTCTAGTTGAGCTGCAAGATGATTTAAAAACCCAATACGTTTTTGTAATGAATCAACAATAGTCACCTTTATGTTTGGAAAAACAATTTTCAAAGGAATACTTGGAAAACCAGCTCCCGCTCCAACGTCACATAAAGTCTGCTCCTTAGTAAAATCATAAAAAAAGCTAGCAGAAATAGAGTCATAAAAATGTTTTAAATAAACATCTTCTTCACTTGTTAGTGCGGTTAAATTAATTTTTTCATTCCATTCCACAAGGATTTTATAATACTCGGCAAATTGATCTAGTTGTTTTTTAGTTAATTCTATTCCCTTTTCCTTTAAGGCATTTTCAAATTGTTCTGGGTTCATAGAGTAATAAACTCCTTTATTATACTAATTTGGCAGGTAGGAAAGTATAAGACTTTCTTTCTGGGGCTCCGATTACTCGCACCGACGTAAAAATCTGCAAAAGTGCAACTAAGGCATTCACCCAGCCTAATAGTGAATGCCAAGTTTTTTAAAATTTATGTTACATATGTAAAGTCGTCCATTAACCGTCTTTGGCTAATGGACAAATTCATTCTATTAATTAGCGACTCTTGCTATATTTCCTTGTTCAATATACACAAGTAAAATGGAAATATCAGCTGGGTTTACCCCTGAAATTCGTGATGCTTGACCAATAGACAATGGTTGGATTTTCTTTAGTTTTTGTCTAGCTTCTGTTGCTAAACCACTAATAGCATCATAATCAATGTTTTCTGGGATCTTCTTATCCTCCATTTTTAGCATACGTCTTACTTGGTCGATTGCCTTTTTAATATACCCTTCATATTTAATTTGAATACCTACTTGATCTTTTACTTCATTATTTAACTCAGGGTTCGACTCAATGATTCCTTCGATATTTTCATATTCGAGTTCCGGTCTCTTCAATAAATCATACGCTTTTGTCGGCTCTTTTAATGGTGATGCCCCTGCTTCACTCATCATTTGTAAGACTGTTTCGGTTGGTTTAATCGTTACTGTTTTCAAGCGAGCTTTTTCTTCCTCAATTAAACGTTTTTTGTTAAGGAATTTTTCATAGCGTTCTTCCGAAATTAAACCAATTTCATATCCTATATCTGTTAAACGTAAATCTGCATTATCATGTCTTAGCAATAAACGATATTCCGCACGAGAAGTTAATAAACGATAGGGTTCGTTCGTTCCTTTAGTAACAAGGTCATCAATCATAACCCCAATATAACCTTGTGATCTATCTAAAATAATAGGCTCTTTCTCAAATACTTTTCTAACTGCATTAATACCAGCCATAATACCTTGACCAGCTGCTTCTTCATATCCAGATGTACCATTAATTTGTCCAGCTGTAAATAGTCCGGGGATTGCCTTTGTTTCAAGTGTTGGCCATAATTGTGTTGGAACTACTGCATCATATTCAATGGCATAACCAGGACGCATGATTTCAGCATTTTCTAAACCAGGAATAGAACGGACAACCTTATGCTGAACCGCCTCTGGTAATGAGGTAGACAATCCTTGTACATAAACCTCTTCTGTGTTTCTTCCTTCAGGTTCTAAAAACACTTGATGACGAGGTTTATCATTAAAACGAACAATTTTATCTTCAATAGATGGGCAATAACGTGGACCTGTTCCTCGTTTAGCCCCTGAATACATAGCAGATAACCCTAAATTATCGTTAATAACTTGGTGAGTAAATTCATTCGTATAAGTTAACCAACATGGGATTTGTTCAACCAAATTTTCCGTTGTTTCATATGAAAAATATTTAGGATTTTCATCCCCTGGTTGAATCTCCGTTTTGGAATAATCAATCGTATGATGGTTTACACGTGGTGGAGTTCCCGTTTTAAATCTAACCAATTCCAATCCTAATGCTTCTAAATTACTTGATAATTTAAGGGATGGACGTTGGTTGTTTGGACCACTTTCATATTCAAGGTCCCCCATCAATACTTTACCACGCATGTATGTCCCAGTAGTCAAAATAACTGCATCTGCATAATAAGCAGCATGAGTTTCTGTTATAACTCCTTTACATACCCCGTCTTCTACAATAATTTCTTCCACCATTGCCTGACGTATAGTTAAATTCTTTTCATTTTCAATTAACTTTTTCATTTCTCTACTATATAAAGCTTTATCCGCTTGTGCGCGCAATGCCTGTACCGCGGGGCCTTTCCCAGTATTTAGCATACGCATTTGAATATAGGTTTTATCAATCATTTTGCCCATGATTCCACCTAGGGCATCCACTTCACGAACAACAATACCTTTTGCAGGACCCCCAATGGATGGATTACATGGCATAAAAGCGATCATATCTAAATTTAGTGTGAGCATTAATGTCTTTGCTCCCATTCGTGCTGCCGCAACACCAGCTTCTACACCAGCATGACCAGCACCTACAACGATGACATCATAACGTCCTGCATTGTATGTCATATATTTTCATCCTCTCTATAAGAATATGTTCAAAAAGTCCGGTGAAAATGACACTTCGACGTTTCTAGTTGGCAAGACACACCGTTCCCTACGTATTAACTGCATACGTTCCGGTAACGGGAGCTACGCCGCCTCGAACTGCGACGCACAGGACGTGCTAGTGTCGGCGTTGCAACAAATCTTTACGGTGGGGCGAGTAATCGGAGCCCCAGGACGTTGCGACTTTAGCCGACCTCGGTCCTTTTCATCCTCCCTTTTGAACAACCACTATTATTTTTATTTTCCTAAACAAAATTGTGAAAATAATTGATCAATCAAACTATCACTAGCTGTATCACCTATAATTTCACCAAGAAATTCCCATGTTCTTGTCACATCTATTTGAACAATATCTAAAGGCATCCCAAGTTCAATGCCCTCCATCGCATCTTCTAAGGCTTTTTTGGCTTTATTTAATAGTTGTATATGTCGAACATTTGAAACATACGTCATATCGCCAGCATCAATTTCACCAGAAAAGAACGTGTTGGCAATAGCCTTTTCCAATTCGTTAATACCTTCCTCTTGTAATAATGAGGTAGTAACCAATAGTTTACCATGAGCAAGTTCTTTAACCTGCTCCAGATCGAGTTTTTTCTCCAAGTCTGTTTTATTTACGATTACGATATATTCTAGACCTTTTACTGCTTCGAATAATCGAATATCTTCTTCAGATAGTTCTTCATTATAATTCAAAACAAATAAAATGAGATCTGATTCTTTTAATACTTGTCTTGATCGTTCCACACCAATTCTTTCAACAATATCCTCTGTTTCTCGGATACCAGCTGTGTCTATTAATCGTAATGGAACCCCTCTTACATTTACATATTCTTCTATAATATCACGGGTAGTGCCCGGAACCTCTGTAACAATTGCTTTATTTTCTTGAACAAGTGTATTCATTAAAGAAGATTTCCCTACGTTTGGTCTACCTATAATAGCAGTTCCAAGACCTTCTCGTAAAATTTTCCCTTGTTTTGCTACTTCTAAAAGCTTTTCTATTTCAGCATGAACTTCTTTCGTTTTTGTTCGCATCATTTCATGCGACATTTCTTCCACATCATCGTATTCTGGATAATCAATATTTACCTCAACATGAGCAACCGTTTCTAGTAAATCTTGTCGTAAACGTTGAATGAGACCTGATAATCTACCATCCATTTGTTTTAATGCCACATTCATTGCTTTATCTGTTTTGGCTCGAATTAAATCCATTACTGCTTCCGCCTGAGATAAGTCAATTCGTCCATTTAAAAATGCTCTTTTCGTAAACTCACCCGGTTCTGCAAGTCTAGCACCATTCGATAATAATAAATCTAAAATACGATTAACTGCCACCATACCACCATGACAATTGATTTCTACTACATCTTCGCGAGTAAATGTCTTAGGCGCATGCATGATGGAAACCATCACTTCATCCACTAATTCCTTCGTTTCCGGATTGATGATTTTCCCATAATTAATCGTATGCGAATCCACATTCAATAAATCTTTCCCCTTAAATACCTTAGCCGTTATTTGAATTGCTTCTTTCCCACTTAATCTAACAATCGCAATGGCCCCTTCACCAATTGGGGTTGAAATTGCAGTAATTGTATCTGCCTCCATCATTACCTTCACCTCCAACATTTCCTCAACACTAATCTATATTATAAAGAAAACTTCCATCAGTAGGAGTTGCCCTTCATCCCCACTGATGGTTAATTGTACTTATCGAACCTTTATGGGCAGTTGACCTACCACCTACTCTATTTCCCTAGAAACTTGAAGTGGAAGTCTTACTGCCCGTTTAAGTGGATAAACTTTAAATTTTAGTCTCTAACATAATAGGATAACACATAAATTCAAAATAATAAACTTATCCACAATAATCGGTATAAAAACAATCAATAAATATATTATCAACATGTGGATAATATTTCAGACACTTTATTATAACGCCCTATAAAAAATTATCAACCATATATTTTTCCATTAAAAAGCTCTGCAATTTTTTGCAGAGCTTTAATCTTATTTATTTAATTCGTTTTTAGCCATTTGTACCAATTCTTTAACCATGTTTCCACCAATATTTCCGCCAATCTTACCAGCATCTTTTGCTTTTATATTTCCGTTATAACCGTTGCTTAGCGGAATACCATGTTCTTTAGCAACCTCATATTTAGCTTGGTCTGGACTATTCGCTTCTGTTACTTTTGCTTTAAGTTGATCAAGGCCATTTCTAGCTTCTGGGACAAGAATTTTATTTTTCTTTGCCATTTTATCCACCTTTTCCCTATTATTGAACACCTCTTTGACAATTACTCTCTTGGTAATTTCCCATCCTTACCATCGGTTATATTATGTTCTTCTATTGATCCTTCCATATACGAATCAGAAACTTGTTCATGGGTCTCTGCCATCCCTTTTGAAAGCTGGTCATTACTATGATAATCCGAATGCTGATACGTCTTATCTCCTACTACCGATTTTGTTCTATCCTTTTTAGGCATGTCCAGTTCCTCCGTATTCTAAAATATTTAAGATGTTAGAGAGATCGTCTAATAATAAATCCATTTCCTCTTCTTTTAACATGATAGGTATTTGATCATTCACTGTGAGCATAAAGCTATCCTGTTGTTTCGCTAAATAATTACGTAATTGAATAAGCTGGGTTAAAGACAATTCAGATCCTGTTTCCATACTTTTTACTTGTGTTAAATAAAAGTTCTCATTGTCTTCAAGAAATTCCCCACTAAATATATCTCCGTTATATTGCTCCATAAAAAAAACTCCTTTTTCAATTAATCATTATGCATAGTATTAGATTTATCTCCTATTGCATTCATAATGTGAAAAAGGAATTTGATATTAATTTATGCTAATTAGCGATTTTTAAACAAAAAACCTTGGAGATCTTCCAAGGTTTTAAAAGTAAGTATTAGATTTAGTTTGTTTAAGCTTTTCTTAAGAATCGCCACGTCCAGCCCGTACGTCTCGTTTTTAGCCTGTAAGGGGGCTTCCGCTTTTGTTCTTAAGATGGTTTAATTACAATATGACGATGTGGTTCTTGACCATCGGAACAAGTCGAAACTTCGGGGATGTCCTGTAAAACACTATGGATAATTTTCCGCTCATAAGCTGGCATTGGTTCAAGAGCAACTTTCGTCTTTGTACGAATAACTTTATCCGCCATTCGTGAAGCTAATGATTCCAATGTTTCTCTTCTTCTCTCCCGATAGCCTTCCGCATCTAATGTTACAGTGTAATACTTTTTACTATTTTTATTAATCACAAGTCGAACTAAATATTGAAGTGCATTTAATGTTTGTCCTCGTTTTCCGATAATAATTGCAAGATTTCCCCCATTTAACTCAAATGTTACATGCTTTCCATCTACTGTTGTATTTATATGAACATCCAGATTCATATTAGCTGTCACTTGTTTAATATAGTTTTCAGCCTCTTCAATTGGATCAGGTAACATTTCAACTTTTACAATGGCAGGCTTTGCACCAAATAAACCCAATATTCCCTTCTTGCCTTCATCAATAATGGTAATTTCCACTTGGTCTTTCGTGGTGTTTAACTGCTCTAATGCTGATTGGACCGCCTCTTCAACTGTTTGTCCACTAGCAGTTATCTCTTTCACTTTTTAACTCCTCCACTATTATTGTTACTCATCAAAGGTTTATTGATAAGAATAGTTTGTAAAATCATGAAGACATTACCAGTTGCCCAATATAAAGCTAACGCAGCTGGGAACATGAATGCCATAACCGTAATCATAATTGGCATCACATATAACATCATTTTCATCTGCATTGCTACTTGTGGGTTAGAGTTTGCAGATGTATTAGTTGACATCATTAATTTGGATTGGAAAAAAGTAAGAATACCTGTAATAAATGGTAAAATATTATCTGGTGATCCTAATTCAAACCATAGAAAGCTATAGTTACTAATTTCATAAGTACGAACAATCGCATGGTACATCGCAATTAAAATCGGCATTTGAACGATAATTGGCAAACAACCTGCGAGTGGATTTACATTATGCTCTTGCATTAACTTCATTGTTTCTTGTTGAAGCTTTTGTTGAGTGTTAGCATCTTTAGAGCTATACTTCTTCTGAATTTCTTGTAATTTAGGTTGAACTTCCTGCATTGCTTTTGAACTTTTGATTTGCTTCACACTTAAAGGTAATATCAAAAGTCTAAGGAAAATAGTAACAATAATAATAGATAGACCATAACTATTGTTAAATATTTGGGCTATTTTAATAATTACCCATGAAAGCGGATAAACAAAAACCTCATTCCAAATACCTTCACTTTCTGACGTTATCGGTTGGCCAGTTTGCGTACAGCCGGCGAGTAGTACGACCAATCCAACGAAAGCCAGAAGCAATAAATACTTCTTGCGCAATTCTTTTCCTCCTCAAATAAACACGGATATATACTAATTGATATTTTATATTAAAAAGACATAACTTTCTATTTTAAACTTAAACAACTTGGCATTTACCAAGCCTTTAAACAAATGCCTTGTTGCACTTATGAAATGGGAAGGACTTTATACCTAACCAAAACATTTACCTTTTTAATAAACGTTCTTTATATAAAAGATGGGTTAAACTCTTTTTTACTTCTTCATACCCCATATCTTTCGTCTGATTTCTAGCAATAATTACGATATCATGTGGGTATTTTATTTGACCTTCCAATTCTTGAAAAGCTTGACGCAAATATCTTTTAATTCTATTACGTGTCACAGCATTTCCGATTTTTTTACCGACCGAAAGTCCAACTCTAAAATGACTCTGTCCAGGTTTTTCTATGTAGTAAATAACAAGCTGACGGTTAGCAAAGGATTTACCTTTTTTAAACACAAACTGGAATTCCTCATTATTTTTAATACGAAATCTTTTTTTCATTCTTACCACCTATCTAACCCTTACAAGCCTGTCCTATTTGTTTTTAATATGTACAATCTTTCATTAATGTAATGATATGTAGAAAAAGACCACTGAGTCAACAGTGGCCTATGCTGATAATACTTTTCTTCCTTTACGGCGACGACGAGCTAGAACTTTACGTCCATTTTTTGTGCTCATACGAGCGCGAAAACCGTGTACTTTTTTACGTTTACGATTATTTGGTTGGAATGTTCTTTTCATTTATCTTGCACCTCCCTAAGGGAAAACTTCATATCTAAAATTAATGTTCATAACTTATCTATCAGACAGTCTTTGTAATTATACGTAATTTCTAGGTGATTTGTCAAATCTATTTTTGAACAAAGGCGAAAGCGCCCGTTTAGCGACGTACGGACTGGACTGAGCCGCAGGAGATAAAAGAAACACGACGAACGGAGTGAGTCGATGTTGACTTATCGTACGGAGGTGAAGGAAGTCTCGCTAGTCGCTGGGCGCTGGAGCCGGACGTGGTCCTCCCTATGACAAGATTTAATAAGCTATTTTTTTATACTTTCTTTTCAAAAAGTTCAATGGAAATAATACTTCGAAGTTTCTAGTTGGCTCACTTTTCTGGAATGAAGTGCACTTGCTCATCTATTAACTATATACATTACGCTTTTAGTCGACCTCGCTTCATCCTTCTTTTTAATCACCCACTTAAAGCTCCTTCAATTGAACATCCTTTACTCCAAATTAATATCCTCACTCAGATCCACCCAAATATTTTAACTTCCCCCAAAACGCCTATATATTTCAATTAATTTTTTATCCACAATCCTATCTTAACAAAAAATCGACAATATTTTTCTATCCACAACAATTATCGACAAGTAAATAACAAAATATAGTAGTGTGGATAGTGTTTTTGCACAAGTAGTTGTCTTTGTGGATAAGTGTTCAAAAACCATTGCACATCTAGTTTTTTTTTGTTATCATATTAATGTTTTCACTTGTGGAAAAAATAACTGGTAAATAATTTATCCACAAACTGTGAATAAGCTGTGGATATTTATTAACACCCTATATAACAATTTTATAAACATACATGTGGATAACGTATATAACCTTTTCTAACCCTTCTTTATTCATATTTTAATTATCCACAAAAGAATTCTACAAAAATCATCATATACTTTATATTCAGCATGCCTTTTCCATCATTCGGTATGAAATGAGGGATGCTTTTTCTGTTATTTTTTGAAAGGAGTGAACTCCGTATTGGAAAATATTGAGGAGCTTTGGGTTGCTACTTTAGAAAAAATCGAAGAAAAAATTAGTAAACCAAGTTTTGATACATGGCTAAAGAATACAAAAGCTGAAGCACTAGAAAAAGATACGTTAGTTGTATCGGCTCCAAATGAATTTGCTAGAGATTGGCTAGAAAACCAATACACTGATTTAATTTCTGACATTATCGGTGAAATAACCGGATCACGTCTTAAAACAAAGTTCATTATTCCGGATATAACCCCGGAAGTAGAAGAATTAAAACCAATTCCAAAGGTTAAAGACACAGCAAATGATTTTCCAAAAACGATGCTAAATCCAAAGTATACGTTTGATACTTTTGTTATAGGTGCTGGTAATAGATTTGCTCATGCAGCATCTTTAGCTGTTGCAGAAGCACCTGCTAAGGCGTATAACCCTCTTTTTATTTATGGGGGCGTTGGTTTAGGAAAAACCCATTTAATGCACGCAATTGGCCATTATGTATTAGAACATAATCCTAAAGCAAAAGTAGTGTATATTACATCTGAAAAATTTACGAATGAATTTATTGATGGGATTATGGATAATAAAACAACAAGTTTTCGCAATAAGTATCGAAATGTTGATGTCCTATTAATAGATGATATTCAATTTATAGCCGGAAAAGAATCAACTCAGGAAGAATTTTTCCATACATTCAATACATTACATGAGGAAAGTAAACAAATTATTATTTCTAGTGACCGTCCACCTAAAGAGATTCCTACACTAGAAGATCGTTTACGCTCTCGTTTTGAATGGGGATTAATTACCGATATTACACCACCTGATTTAGAAACAAGAATTGCTATTTTGAATAAAAAAGCTAAAGCAGACGGACTTGATATTCCTAATGAAGTTATGCTTTATATTGCTAATCAAATCGATACGAATATTCGTGAATTAGAAGGAGCGCTAATTAGAGTAGTAGCGTATTCTTCTCTAGTAAATAAAGACATTGATGCTTCACTTGCAGCGGATGCATTAAAAGATATTATTCCTTCAAATAAACCAAAAGTAGTAACGATTCTAGGGATTCAAGAAGCAGTTGGTGAAAAATATAATGTGAAATTGGAGGATTTTGCAGCTAAGAAAAGGACGAAATCTATTGCCTTTCCCAGGCAGATAGCAATGTATCTATCACGTGAAATGACAGATTTTTCATTGCCTAAAATTGGAGAAGAATTTGGTGGGCGTGATCACACAACAGTTATACACGCTCATGAAAAAATATCTAAATTACTAGAAAAAGACTCCGATTTTAATCGAGATATTGAAGATCTTAAAGAAACAATTAAATCATTATGACGAAACTAACAGTAATCCACATGTGAATATTGTTAATGGAACATCATAATTATAAACACTATATCCACATGTGGAAAACAAAGGTTTAAAACTATAAAATGCACTTATCCACATAATAACAGGTATTATTACTATTATTATTATATTTTTATAAATAAATAATATAAATAGAACTTCCAACTAGGAGGATTTTTTTATGAAATTTATTATTCAAAGAGAGCAATTGATTTCTAGTGTTCAAAATGTAATGAAGGCTGTATCATCCCGACCAGTTATTCCGATTTTGACAGGAATTAAGATTGAAGCAAAAGAACATGGAATTACGTTAACAGGTAGTGACTCAGATGTGTCAATTGAATCCTATATTCCACGTGAAGAAGATGGAAATGTTAATGTAGAGCAAATTGAAGAAGGTAACATTGTTTTACAGGCTAAATATTTCCCTGATATTGTACGTAAATTGCCAGAGAAAACAGTCGAAATTGAATCTGATCCTAATTTAAAAGTAACGATTCGATCAGGTAAAGCAGAATTTATTCTAAATGGACAAGATGCGGATGAATATCCACAGCTACCAACAATTCAAACAGACGATAGTTTTGAAATACCAATTGATTTATTAAAAGGTATGATTAAACAAACCGTATTTGCTGTCTCTACCATGGAAACACGCCCGATTTTAACTGGGGTTAATTTAAATTTAAGCAATAATGTATTAAAGTTTGTAGCAACAGATAGTCACCGTTTAGCTTCAAGAGAAGTACCTATTTCTAATACAAATCTTGAATTTAAAAATATTGTAGTACCTGGAAAAAGTTTAAATGAGCTAAATAAAATATTAGTTGACTCAGAAGAAACGGTAGAAATAAGTGTTACAAATAATCAAATATTATTCCGTACAAAATACTTAAATTTCCTATCTCGTTTATTAGATGGGAATTATCCAGAAACTGCACGTTTAATTCCAGAACAATATAAAACACAAATTCAAGTCAAAACAAAAGAACTTTTGAGTACTATTGATCGTGCTTCGTTACTAGCAAAAGAGGAACGTAATAATGTTGTCCGATTAACTACACAGGAATCACAATTAATTGAAATTAGTAGTAACTCACCAGAAATTGGGAATGTAACGGAAGAAATAATGGCTCAACTAATGGAAGGAGAAGAATTAAAGATCTCTTTCAGCTCCAAATATATGATTGATGCATTAAAGGCAATTGAATATGATGAGGTATCTATTGCATTTACTGGTGCAATGAGACCATTTGTCATCCGCCCTGTAAATGATGATTCTATTTTACAACTTATACTTCCAGTAAGAACGTATTAAAAAACTATGTAGAAAGAAAAAAGGAAATTGGTTCATACTAATTTCCTTTTTTGTATTCTGAAATAAACCTTATGCTAAAAATCAAATATAGGCCTTTTTAAGCGATTTATTTTATTTTCTAGGGGTTTACCTTCCCTAAAAGCAAAAACTTTAGTAAAATAGGTATATAAAAGTTTTAGAAGGATAAGAAGGTTAATAGACATAAAAATATTAAAATAGATTGTGGTGAGAAATTTGCATGAAGAAGTAAAAATTGGAACGGATTATATTACATTAGGACAATTAATTAAACTTCTAAACATTTTTGATTCGGGTGGTATGGTTAAAGCTTACTTACAAGATGTTGGTGTAATGGTTAATAGTGAGAAAGAACATCGTCGAGGAAGAAAGCTATATCCAAATGATGTCGTAGAAATAGAAGAGCATGGTTCTTATATTGTAAAAAAAGAGGCCTAATTATGCACATAGAAAGGCTAGAGCTAAAAAATTATCGGAATTACGAGAGTCAATCTATTGAATTTGATGACAAAGTAAATGTCATCATTGGAGAAAATGCCCAAGGCAAAACAAATTTGATGGAGGCAATTTATGTATTAGCTTTCACAAAGTCTCACCGTACTTCACATGAAAAAGAACTTATCCAATGGGATAAAGAGTATGCTAAAATAGAAGGTAGAGTAAAGAAGAGAAATCAATCTGTCCCATTGGAATTTATTATTTCTAAAAAGGGCAAGAGGGCAAAATTGAATCATCTCGAGCAAAAAAGATTAAGTGACTATATAGGTGCAATGAATATCGTCATGTTTGCGCCCGAAGATTTAACTCTTGTCAAAGGGCCACCACAGATTAGACGCAGATTCATTGATATGGAATTAGGGCAAATTCAACCTACCTATATTTATCATCTAGGGCAATATCAAAGAATTTTAAAACAAAGAAACTTTCTTTTAAAACAAATGCAACGAAGAGAAAAAACAGATATGGCCATGTTAGAAGTATTAACGACACAATTAGTTGAACACGCAGCTATTATTTTAGAGAAACGTTTTATATTTCTAAATTTACTAAAGGGTTGGGCTAATTCCATTCATCATGGCATTAGTAGAGGATTAGAGAAACTAGAAATTAAGTATAGTGCGACAATAGAAGTATCAGACGATGGAAATAAGGAGAAAATAAATAGTATCTATTTTGATAAATTTCAGGAAATAAGAGACAAAGAGATAGAACGGGGAACCACTCTTATCGGTCCTCATCGTGATGATTTAATTTTTTTAGTTAATGAGAAAGATGTTCAAACATACGGTTCACAAGGACAGCAACGGACAACAGCCCTATCTTTAAAGCTAGCAGAGATTGAATTGATCCATAAAGAAGTTGGAGAATATCCCATATTACTTCTTGATGATGTTTTAAGCGAATTAGATGATTATAGACAATCACATTTATTAAATACCATTCAAGGAAAAGTACAAACCTTTGTTTCTACTACTAGCGTAGATGGTATTCACCACGAAACATTAAAAAAAGCGGAGTTATTTCGTGTCAGTAAAGGTAACATTGAACTTTAGCCAAATCAATTAGAAAGGATTTGGAAAATGTTTATTCATATAGGAAATGGTAATGTTATTCAATCTAAAGATGTCATAGCAATTATCGATTATCAAAGCATTTCTTCGTCTGTGATTATGGAAGAAATGATACAAGCTTGGAAAAAGGAAAAGAAAATTGTTGGACCAAAAAGTAATGCCAAATCAGTTATTGTAACGGAAAATCAAATATATTATACGGCAGTTTCCGTTTCAACACTTAAAAAACGTACAGGCATAACACAGGGAATTAGTAATGAACAAGATTTTTCTGATGAAATTTCTCTATAAATTTGATTTCAAATAAATTCATGATTTCTATCATTAAAACGAGGTTCAAAAAGGAGAATAAAAAGGATCGAGTCGGCTAAAGTCTTTAGTACCGAAGTGTCTTTATTAATCGGACTTTTGAACAACCTCTTAAAATAGATTTAGTTTTCATAAGAAATGAGTGTGAGAGAATGGCAATGGAAGAAAATACAACAACAGAACAAGCTTATGATGCTGATCAAATACAAGTTTTAGAAGGGTTAGAAGCTGTTCGAAAAAGACCCGGAATGTATATTGGTTCTACATCTGAACGTGGATTGCATCATCTTGTTTGGGAAATTGTTGATAATAGTATCGATGAAGCCTTGGCTGGATATTGTGATCACATTGAAATCGCTATTGAAAAAGATAATAGTATTACGGTTCAAGATAATGGACGTGGTATTCCAGTAGATATTCAGAAGAAGACAGGCAGACCAGCTTTAGAAGTTATTATGACGGTTCTCCATGCTGGCGGTAAGTTTGGCGGTGGCGGATATAAGGTTTCTGGTGGACTTCATGGTGTTGGTGCATCGGTTGTTAATGCCTTATCAGCTAATATGGAGGTCTATGTGCATCGTGATGGTAAAATCCACTTTCAAGGTTATGAAAAAGGTATTCCACAAAACGAAATTAAAGTAATTGGAGAAACGGATATAACAGGCACGGTTACACATTTTAAGCCAGATCCAGAAATTTTTACTGAAACATTGGAATATAACATGGAAACACTAACTCAACGTGTTCGTGAATTAGCCTTCTTAAATAAAGGATTAAGAATATCACTTGAAGATAAAAGAATTGATCAAGAACCTGTAAGTTTCCATTATGAAGGTGGAATTAAATCTTACGTTGAATATATTAACTCCAAAAAGGAAGTCTTACATGAGCCCTTTTATGCTGAAGGAGAAGATCAGGAAATTTCTGTAGAGGTCTCCATCCAATATAATGATGGATTTGCTACAAATATATACTCTTTTGCAAACAATATTCACACGTATGAAGGCGGAACACATGAAGTTGGATTTAGAACAGGGTTAACCCGTGTAATAAATGATTATGCGCGTAAAAATAATTTAATCAAAGAGAGAGACGCCAATCTTACTGGGGATGATGTGAGAGAAGGTATCACCGCAATTGTCTCTATAAAACATCCTAATCCACAATTTGAAGGCCAAACGAAAACAAAACTTGGAAATAGTGAAGTAAGAACAGTAACGGATGCTGTTTTCAGCGATAAATTTTCTGCATTTCTTTTTGAAAACCCTAGCGTTGCGAAAATTATTGTAGAAAAGGGATTAATGGCATCAAGAGCACGTATGGCAGCTAAAAAGGCACGTGAATTAACAAGAAGAAAAGGTGCCTTAGATGTGTCAAGTTTACCTGGGAAGCTAGCTGATTGTTCTTCTAGGGATGCATCTATTAGTGAACTTTATATCGTTGAGGGAGACTCAGCTGGTGGTTCAGCTAAATCAGGGCGAGACCGTCACTTCCAAGCAATTCTCCCTTTACGAGGCAAAATTTTAAACGTAGAAAAAGCACGTTTAGACCGAATTCTGTCAAATAATGAAGTTCGAGCGATGATTACAGCTTTAGGGACAGGGATTTCTGAGGACTTTGATATTTCTAAAGCAAGATATCATAAAGTAGTTATCATGACAGATGCTGACGTAGATGGAGCACATATACGTACATTACTATTAACATTTTTCTATCGTTATATGCGCCCATTAATAGAAAATGGATATATTTATATTGCACAACCACCTTTATACCAGATCAAACAAGGAAAAGCCGTTCATTACGTTTATGATGACAAGGAATTACAAGAAATTTTAGATAAATTACCTCAAAATCCAAAACCTGGTATTCAGCGTTATAAAGGTCTTGGCGAAATGAACGCAGAACAATTATGGGAAACAACAATGGATCCAGATAAACGTACTTTACTAAGGGTTGAATTAGAAGATGCGATTGATGCAGACCAAGTATTTGATATGTTAATGGGTGATAAAGTAGAGCCAAGACGTCAGTTCATAGAAGAAAATGCTCAATATGTGAAGAATTTAGATATTTAAAGATAGGTAAGTAGAAGTAAAAGATATATGAATGAGCAATTAGCTCATTCTTTTATACTTGGCAAAGGATAAAATTTGAGCGAGAAGCGGATTCGGTGTAGCAAAAAATTTTAATGTTCCAAGTATAAGAAAAGCTAACACATTCGCTTAAGGACAAGCGAATGTGAGTTTTTCTAATGTTTACTCTTTTGCTTTTCATAGGAGGTATAAAATATATGGCTGAAGAAAGCCGTCCTAGTGTACAGGATGTTAATATTAGTAAAGAGATGCGTACATCTTTCTTAGATTATGCGATGAGTGTTATTGTATCGCGTGCCCTCCCAGATGTTAGGGATGGAATGAAGCCTGTTCATCGTAGAATTTTATATGCAATGAATGATTTAGGTATGCATTCAGATAAGGCTCATAAAAAATCAGCTCGTATCGTTGGTGAAGTAATCGGTAAATACCATCCACATGGTGATTCAGCAGTTTATGAAACGATGGTACGTATGGCACAAGATTTTAGTTATCGATATATGCTTGTTGATGGTCACGGCAACTTTGGATCGGTTGATGGTGACTCCGCAGCTGCAATGCGTTATACAGAAGCAAGAATGTCCAAAATATCTATGGAATTAGTTCGTGATATTAACAAAGATACCATTGATTATCAGGATAACTATGATGGTTCAGAACGCGAACCAGTTGTCTTTCCATCTCGCTTTCCTAATTTATTAGTCAATGGGACCTCGGGAATTGCCGTTGGAATGGCAACCAATATTCCTCCACATAATCTAGGTGAGACCATTGATGCGGTATTAGCCGTAAGTAAAGATCCAGAAATTACAATTGAAGAAATCATGGAAAGCTATTTGCCAGGACCTGATTTCCCTACTGCTGGGCAAATTCTCGGTAGAAGTGGTATCCGTAAGGCTTATGAGACAGGAAAAGGTTCTATTACCGTTCGTGCAAAGGCCAATATTGAAGAACATGCTAATGGGAAGTCTTCCATTATTGTCACTGAACTCCCTTATCAAGTAAACAAGTCAAAATTGGTTGAAAAAATAGCAGAACTTGTTCGTGATAAAAGAATTGAAGGTATTACAGATCTTAGAGATGAATCTGACCGTAATGGAATGCGAATCGTAATTGAATTACGTCGAGATGCAAATGCCAATGTCGTTTTAAATAATTTATATAAACAAACCTCTATGCAAACAACATTTGGTATTAACACACTAGCTCTTGTTGACGGTCAACCTAAGGTATTGAACATTAAAGAGTGTTTAGTACATTATTTAAACCACCAAAGAGTGATTATTAGAAGAAGAACGGAATTTGAATTAAGGAAAGCAGAAGCACGTGCCCATATTTTAGAAGGACTACGCATTGCTTTAGACCATATAGACGAAGTAATTACACTTATCCGTAATTCGAAAACAACTGATATTGCTCGTACAGGTTTAATGGAAACATTCCATCTATCCGAAAAACAAGCACAAGCAATCTTGGATATGCGTTTGCAACGTTTAACAGGACTAGAACGAGATAAAATTGAAGAGGAATATACTGAATTACAAAAGCTTATTGCTGAATTAAGAGCAATTTTAGCGGATGACGAGAAAATACTTGAAATTATCCGTGAAGAGCTATTAGAAATTAAGGAAAAATATAATGATGATAGACGTACAGAAATTGTCGTTGGTGGAACTGATTTCTTTGAAGATGAAGACCTTATTCCAGAAGAAAATATCGTCATTACATTAACTCATAAAGGGTATATTAAACGTCTTCCGTCCTCAACTTATCGTACCCAAAAACGGGGTGGACGTGGAATCCAAGGTATGGGTACAAATGAAGATGATTTTGTAGAACATTTAGTTTCTACATCTACCCATGATACGATTCTATTCTTTACGAATAAAGGAAAAGTTTATAGAGCTAAGGGATATGAAGTTCCTGAGTTTTCAAGAACGGCAAAAGGTATACCAATCATTAATATGCTTCAAGTAGAAAGTGGAGAATGGGTTAATGCAGTTATTTCGGTAAGTGAATATAAGGAAGAGGCCTATCTATTCTTTACTACAAAATTTGGTATTACCAAACGTACATCTTTATCTATGTTTGCTAACATACGTAAAGGTGGACTTATTGCTCTTGGATTACGAGAAGATGATGAACTTATATCCGTTAAATTGACCAATGGAAGTAAAGATATTATGATTGCAACGAAACAAGGGTATCTTATTCGCTTTGAGGAAACCCAGATTAGAGCGATGGGTAGAACTGCTGCAGGTGTAAGAGGTATATCTTTACGTGATGATGATGAAGTAGTATCAATGGAAGTATTAGAAGAAGGCTCTCATATTCTTCATGTGACGAATAAAGGTTACGGAAAACAAACACCGGAATCTGAATATCGTAGAATAAACCGTGGTGGTAAAGGCGTTATTACATGTAAGTTAAATGATAAAACAGGGCATGTCTCTGCTGTTAAAGCTGTTAATGGCGAAGAAGATTTAATGGTAATTACTGTAGGAGGCGTACTCATTCGTATTCCTGTAAAAGATATTTCTATAACTGGAAGAAGTACAATGGGTGTCCGACTCATTCGCTTACATGATGATGAAGAGGTAGCTACAGTTGCTAAAATTGAACAAGAAGAAAATGATGCTGAAAATGAAGATGCTACTGAATTAGGGTCTAAAGAAGAAACTGAAACGGAAACAGATAACAAAATAGATGAATAAAAAAGGTGGCTTTAAAGCCACCTTTTTTAGCTGGTAAGAAGGGCTTTCCCTGTCCACCAAAGCTTTTTAAATAAAATGGACATAGGAATTGCCATATTTTAATTTCCTTTATCCATATTTTTGTATAATTCATCTTCTAGTATTTTTGGAATCTTTTTTGCTGTTATATCTAAAAACTGTAATATGAAAGGGTAATCCATTTCCGGTTTTGATGATAATAAGTCCCCCCACCATTCGGCTTCATAACGACAAAGCATACTTAGATTATATAAAAGTAAATAATGAATCATGACATCCGATATTGGTAGAAAATGTTCTCTATTAAGTGGAAAATATATTTTATCATCGTCCATGTGTTTGTAAAAAGGCCCATTAAATGATTCTAGCCTTTCTTCCAACTGAACAGTAATGACGGACTGACGCTCTTCCATATGTTTGATTACCGATAAATAGGGTTTGATTCGATTGAGAAAAGCATCTTTCGTTATGTGATAATAATCCAGTATTGTAGTAGGAAATTGAAGTATTGGAGAATCCTTTGAACCAACCACTACCATTTTTTCAGTTCCTTGGAAGGAAAAGAAGGTTTGCATTTCTGGTATAAGGGAAAATAAGTCCACCATTTGAATCTTGTCAAAAGGAACAGGATTAATAGAATATAGATGCTTCGAAAGGTATGGAAAAAGCCCATTAATTTGGACTTTCACTTCATCCGACATAAATGTATAATTACGCTTTTTTCTCTTCCTAGATGTAACTCCATGTGACAATAAAACGGTAGATTCTGGGTAATTCGGACGCTTAGTTAATAAACAGGCTTTTAATAAATGGGTTAATCCATAAAAATATAAAACAGGTTTAGCAAAAAGCTCTACCTTATGGCCAATTTCATAAAATTTCCTACCATGATCAAGATAATATAATAAAGCATTATAATTTTGGTAACTTTTAGCTTCAACATCCTGTTCATTTATCTTTTTATAACAGCTTTGTAAGTAAACTTGAGCAGTTTGTTGTGAGGTTAAAAATGAAAAAAATCCATCTGATTTACTCATAATAATCTCCTAAGGTAATTTTCAGAATCTATTTACTTCTCATTTTTCAATAATATGTTGTTGAAAAAGAAGGATAGTTGGCGTATTGTATATAAAAATAGAGATTATCTACTAGTTTAGTCATTCATCTTTTATTAAATACCTTTTAAATTTGAGAAGGAGGAGTTACATTGCGAAAAGATAAATTTGCAAAAGAAGGTTTAACGTTTGATGATGTATTATTAATACCAGCGAAATCTGAAGTTTTACCTAATCAAGTTCAATTGAGTACGGAGCTTACGCCAAGTTTAAAATTAAATACGCCATTTATAAGTGCCGGAATGGATACCGTAACAGAAGCTGAAATGGCAATTGCTATGGCTCGTCAAGGTGGTTTTGGAGTCATTCATAAAAACATGTCGATTGAAGAACAAGCTGAACAAGTTGACCGTGTAAAACGTTCAGAGAGTGGTGTTATTACTAATCCATTTTTCTTAACACCAGAACATCAAGTATATGATGCCGAACATTTAATGGGTAAATTCCGTATTTCAGGTGTGCCAATTGTAAATTCTGTAGAAGAACAACAATTAGTTGGTATTATTACCAACCGTGATTTACGCTTTATTCAAGATTATTCTATTTCTATTTCTGAAGTGATGACTAGTACTGATTTAATTACTGCGCCGGTTGGAACAACATTGGAAGAAGCGGAAAAAATCCTCCAAAAATATAAAATTGAGAAATTACCATTAGTGGACGGGAATAACGTATTAAAAGGTTTAATTACGATTAAAGATATTGAAAAAGTAATTGAGTTCCCAAATGCTGCTAAAGATGCTCAAGGCAGACTTTTAGTCGGAGCAGCTGTTGGGGTAACGAAGGATGCAATGAAGCGTATCGATAAGCTAGTAGAAGCGGGTGTAGACGTTATTGTCATCGATACAGCACATGGTCATTCTAAAGGTGTTCTTGACCAGGTTAAAGAAGTACGTAAAGAATACCCTGAATTAAATATTATTGCTGGTAATGTTGCAACTGCAGATGGTACTAGAGAACTTATTGAAGCGGGTGCCTCCATTGTTAAAGTTGGTATCGGACCGGGATCAATATGTACGACACGTGTCGTAGCGGGTGTTGGAGTACCACAAATTACAGCGGTAAACGATTGCGCTATGGCGGCACAAGAATATGGTGTACCAATTATTGCAGATGGTGGTCTTAAATATTCTGGAGATATCGTTAAAGCAATGGCAGCAGGTGCGCATGCTGTTATGGTGGGTAGTATGTTTGCTGGTACTACTGAAAGTCCTGGTGAAACAGAAATCTATCAAGGAAGAAAATATAAAGTATATCGTGGTATGGGATCTGTCGGGGCTATGAAAGCCGGCTCTAAAGACCGTTATTTCCAAGGCGATACAGATAATAAAAAACTAGTTCCTGAAGGTATTGAAGGTAGAGTACCTTATAAAGGTTCGTTAGCAGATACGATTCATCAATTAAGCGGTGGTCTTCGTTCTGGTATGGGCTACTGTGGAACAGCAACCATTGATGCTTTACGAAATGAAGCTCAATTTGTAAGAATTACTAATGCTGGTATACGTGAAAGCCATCCACATGATGTCCAAATTACAAAAGAGGCTCCTAACTATTCCGTTCAATAACTAAATGGTTAGGTAAAACCTTTTGAACAACCTCTATAAAATTTTTTTAAGGTGAGGACTTTCCTCATCTATTTTTTTTTGAGATGCTATGTTAAAATAACAAAGTATCTGTGAAATTTTAAATAGAAAACATGCCATTTTTGTAAAAAAAGAAAGTTTTATTTCTTTCTACCTAATAAAAATAGACAAAGGGAATTTTTGGAGGTAAAAAATGTTTAAACATCACAAGAAAATTATATCGTTATTTTTCCTACTAACGGTTTCACTAGGAATTCTTACCTATCATCCTAATAATATAAAAGCGGAGGCTTCCTTAGATATAGATGCAGAGGCAGCTATTCTAGTTGACTTTGATACAGGGAAGATATTATACGCAAAAAATGAGAACGTGTTACTTCCTCCAGCAAGTATGACGAAAATGATGACAGAGTATTTAGTAATGGAGGCAATTAAAGAAGGAAAAATTTCATGGGATACAACTACACAAATTAGTGATTATGCTTATGCTATCTCAGCTAATACCTCATTATCAGGCGTAGGTTTAGTACAAAATAAGCAGTATACTGTAAAAGATTTATATCAAGCAATGGCGATTAACTCAGACAATGCAACAACAATTGCACTTGCAGAACTTGTTGGCGGCTCTGAAACTGAATTTGTTAAAATGATGAATCAAAAGGCCAAGGAATTAGGCCTAGAATCCAAGTTTGTTAATGCTTCAGGATTAGACAATAAAGATTTAGAAGGAAATCAGCCGGAAGGTACTAGTGTGGAAGATTTGAATTTATTAACTGCCCGTTCTACGGCAATACTAGCATATAACCTTATAAAAGATTTCCCAGAGGTCTTAGAAATTGCTTCTATCCCGAAAACAACATTTGATGGACAAGAGATAGATAACTGGAATAGAATGCTTCCACATGAGGGAGTAAACTTTAAACAGTTTTATTACGAAGGTGTAGACGGACTAAAGACCGGCTTTACGGATAGTGGTGGATATAATTTTACAGGAACAGCTGTAAGAAACGGACAACGATTAATTTCTGTTGTGATGAAGTCGGAAAGTGAAGCACAACGTTTCCAACAAACAAGTAAACTTTTAGATTATGGTTATAATAACTTTACAGCACAGGAATTATTCCCTAAAGGTTATCAACTAAAAGGACAAACGGAGGTTCCTGTATCTAAAGGGAAAGAAAAGAATGTAGAGGTTTCTTTAGCTGAAGGCATTACCGTACCAGTTAAAGGTGACGATGCTGAAAATTATACTCTTAAATATGAATTAGATAAATCCAAATTAAATGAAGATGGTGAATTAATTGCACCAATTGAAAAAGGCGAAGTAATTGGTACAGCTAAACTTGTTTATAAAGGCGATAATGATTATGGATATATTACGGATGATCAAGGGTCTGTACCAATTGTAACAGACCAAGCGGTAGAAAAAGCAAATTGGTTTATGCTTACAATCGGAGCTATTGGTGACTTCTTTGCTAATATATTTTCTTCAGCAGTAGATTGGATTAAAGGTTTATTTTAATTTGCATCTTTATTAAAAAATGATTATGATAATGATAATAAAACAATCTTATCAACAGTGTTGAAAGGAATTAGTAACAGTAACACCTATCTAAAGAGAGTCGATGGTTGGTGGAAATCGATGTTAGAGTGCTGTGAATCCATCCTTGAACTGGTTTACGGAAAGGAATTCCCTCCAAGTAAGTAAACCCGGTAAGTGCCGTTACAACGTGAAAGCCGGAAGAGATTATCTCTTCAATAAGGGTGGCAACGCGGGAATTATACTCTCGTCCCTATCTATTTGGGATGGGGGTTTTTTGTATTTATCCAAAATTTAAGGAGGAAGTGTCATGTTAGATTTAAAATATTTACGTAATAATTTTGAAGAAGTAAAAACAAAACTTAACCACCGCGGTGAAGATTTATCAGAATTAGACCATTTTGGTGAGGTCGATGAAAGACGTAGACGACTTATTTTAGAAACAGAAACTTTAAAAGCAAAACGAAATGAAGTGACTAAGCAAATTTCCGCCCTAAAAAGGGAGAAAAAAGATGCTGAGCCTGCAATAAAGGAAATGCGTGAAGTAGGAGACCAAATAGCGAAATTAGACAAAGAATTAAAAGAGTTAGAAGATAAATTACAACAGATCATGCTTTCTATCCCTAATATTCCCCATGAAAGTGTCCCTGTAGGTGAAGATGAGGATGATAATGTGGAAGTTCGCAGGTGGGGTGACGTTCCAACATTTGATTTTGAGGATAAAGCACATTGGGATATCGCAACAGATCTTGATATTTTAGATTTCGAACGAGCTGGAAAAGTTACGGGAAGTCGGTTTGTTTTTTATAAAGGATTGGGTGCTAGATTAGAACGTGCACTTCTTAACTTTATGATGGATTTACATGCAGATAAACATGGTTATACCGAAGTCCTCCCACCGTCTATTGTAAATCGCACAAGCATGACTGGTACTGGACAATTGCCAAAGTTTGAAGAAGATGCATTTAAAGTAGAAGATTGGGATTATTTCCTAGCCCCTACAGCAGAGGTCCCTGTTACGAATTATCATCGTGATGAAATTTTAAATGTGGATGATTTACCACGAAAATATGTAGCATATAGTGCATGTTTCCGTTCTGAAGCGGGATCTGCTGGTCGCGATACAAGAGGATTAATTCGCCAACATCAATTTAATAAAGTAGAATTGGTCCAATTTGTGAAGCCAGAAGAGTCTTATGAAACATTAGAAACATTGACAAATCATGCGGAAAAAGTACTACAATTACTTGAATTACCTTATCGAGTAATGAGTATGTGTACTGGAGACCTAGGATTTACAGCAGCTAAAAAGTATGACATAGAGGTATGGATTCCGAATCAAAATACGTACCGTGAAATTTCTTCTTGTTCTAATTTTGAAGACTTCCAAGCAAGACGTGCAGGAATTCGATTCCGTAGAGAAGCAAATGGTAAGCCTGAATTTGTTCATACATTGAATGGATCTGGATTAGCAATCGGAAGAACAGTTGCAGCAATTCTTGAGAACTATCAACAGGAAGATGGCTCAGTTAAAGTACCAAAAGTCTTGGTTCCTTATATGGGTGGTTTAGAATATTTGAAGTAAAAAAGGGAGAGAACTTCTCCCTTTTTTTTATAAAAATTATTGACATGCTTGTCGAAAGATGGTATATTAATTTTTGTTGTTACGGAGGTATACCCAAGTCTGGCTGAAGGGGTCGGTCTTGAAAACCGAGAGGCGGGTCAAACCGCGCGGGGGTTCGAATCCCTCTACCTCCTCCATTTTTAATTAACGCGCACATAACTTTGGAGATAAAAGGACACCGTTACTTATTGTAATGGTGTCTTCTAATATACGAACATTATTTTTAATAAAGCATATATTACTTTAAATAACTAAATAAGTAAGGCAAAGAATAGGCTAGTAGTACATATTTATTCGAAAAGAGAAGGAAGCCATAGGCTGAAAGTTTCCTACGAAAGAAAGTGTATGAACCTACCTATGAGTCGTTAGTTAAGAAGCTAACCACAGAATACTGTGTTATCAAAAAAGAGAGGGTAATGAATTTACCAAATTAGGTGGTACCGCGGAACCCATTCCGTCCTAAATGTTATGATAGGGCGGAATGGGTTTTTTATATTATTTTATAAGAGGTTGTTCAAAAAGGGGGAAGTGAAGTGAAAAAAAACATAACTTTTTTAGGGGCAGGGTCAATCGCTGAGGCAATTTTATCTGGAATTGTAAATGCGGAGATAATTGAAAAGGAAAACATCTTTGTTACAAATAGAAGTAATCAACAACGCTTAGAGTATTTAGAGGAAAAGTACGGAGTAACAACGGTACAGAATAAAGAAATGGCAATCCGTTCTGCCGATATACTTATTTTAGCTATGAAGCCATATGATCTTCACGAATCTTTACAGGGTCTTAAAGGGTTTATTCATAAAGGACAATTAATTATTTCTATTCTTGCAGGTATTTCAACAGATACGATAACGAAAGAATTAGAAATGGCTTCCCCTGTTATTCGAGTAATGCCAAACACATCGGCAATGATCGGGCATTCTGCAACTGCATTAAGTAAAGGTCAGCATGCTTCAGAAGAGCATTTAAGGATAGCTGAGGAACTTTTTAAAACCATTGGAACAACAACTCTAGTGAAAGAAGATGACATGCATATTGTAACAGCAATTGCTGGTAGTGGTCCTGCTTACTTTTACTATATGGTCGAAGCTATGGTAAAGGCTGCTGTAGAATCAGGCTTTGATCAACAAACAGCAAAAGAACTAATTACACAAACGATAAAAGGTGCTGGAGAAATGTTGCAACAATCGGATGACTCTCCTAGTACATTACGAAAAAAAATAACTAGCCCAAATGGCACTACAGAGGCCGGGATAAATGTCTTAGAACAAAACCATTTTCAACGTATTGTGATGGATTGTGTAAATAAGGCTAAAGAACGTTCTGAGGAATTGGGAAAAAACTAATCTTCATATAAAAAACTAGTTGTTCTATTAAATGAACAGCTAGTTTTGAAATTCAGTTGGATAAGATTAGGTTATAGGTCTTTTCATTTTGTGAGCTTTTTTGTATAATATAAGATACGGATTTCATTCGATATGGCCTCGTAGCTCAGGGGATAGAGCAATGGTTTCCTAAACCATGTGCCGCAGGTTCGAATCCTGCCGGGGCCGCTTATATGAAAGGCATGCTTATTAATTTAGCATGCTTTTTTTAATTTTTAAAACTTCACACTTTAAAATTGTCACAAAATATTCTAAAATGGAATTAAGATACCTAATATTTTAATTATTTTATTTAGTTAGAAATGTAATCGATTCCAAATGGTGAGGTGAAAGTAATGGATATGAAAGTAATTTCAGCAAGAGAAGGAGATTATAACTTAAAGAATTATGATGAGTTCCGTGAGAATTTTTCATGGGATGCTATAGAAAGGAACTTTTCCTGGTATGAGACTGGAAAAGTAAACATGGCGTATGAGGCGCTAGACCGTCATGCGGAAAATCCAATTACTAAAGATAAGATTGCTTTATTATATTCTTCACCAGAGAGGGAAGAAACATTAACTTTTTCTCAATTGAGTAAGGATAGTAATAAATTTGCTAATGTTCTTAAGAAATATGGTACTGAAAAAGGGGATAGAGTATTTCTTTTCATGCCAAGGAGTCCTGAATTTTATACAGCCTTCTTTGGTATTTTAAAAGTGGGTGCCGTTGCAGGTCCGCTTTTTGAAGCCTTTATGGAGCAGGCGGTACGTGACCGTTTAAAAGATAGTGAGGCAAGAATTCTTATTACAACACCTGATCTTCTTGAAAGGGTACCACAAGCCGACTTACCAGACTTGGAAAAAATCATTATTGTCGGGGAAATAAATGATAACTCCAAAAAATATATTCGATATGCTGAAGAAATGGAGGACGCTTCAGAGGAATTTGAAATGGAATGGGTTGACTTAGAGGACGGAATGATTCTTCATTATACTTCCGGATCTACAGGAAAACCAAAAGGGGTGTACCATGTTCATAATGCAATGATTCAGCATTATGCTACGGCATCATGGGTTTTAGATTTGAAACAAGATGATATTTATTGGTGTACTGCTGATCCTGGTTGGGTTACAGGGACTAGCTATGGAATATTTGCTCCTTGGTTACATGGAGTGACAAACGTCATTCGAGGTGGGAGATTCACACCTGATGATTGGTATCAAACATTAGAAAAAAATAAAGTCACAGTCTGGTATACGGCACCTACAGCGCTACGCATGTTGGTTAGCTATGGCGAGGATAAACTAAGAAGATATAATTTAACTTCCCTTAGACATATTATGAGTGTTGGGGAACCACTTAACCCTGAAGTAATTACATGGGGAATGAAGGCATTTAATTTAAGGATTCACGATACATGGTGGATGACAGAAACAGGTGCACAACTTATTGCTAATATACCTGCCTTAGAAATACGTCCCGGATCCATGGGTAAACCAATTCCTGGTATCGAAGCTTCTATCGTCGATAATGAGGGGAATGAGTTACCTCCAAATCAGATGGGAAACTTGGCTATAAAAGCTGGATGGCCAGCAATGATGCGTAAGATTTGGAATAATCCTTCTAAATATGAAAGTTATTTTATTAATGGATGGTATGTTTCTGGGGATAGTGCTTACCGTGATGAAGACGGGTACTTCTGGTTCCAGGGTAGATTGGATGATGTCATTAATACCTCTGGTGAGCGAGTTGGTCCATTTGAAGTGGAAAGTAAATTAATTGAACATGAAGCGGTAGCAGAAGCTGGTGTGATTGGTAAACCACATCCAGAGCGTGGAGAAATTATAAAAGCCTTTATTACATTAAATGAGGGATATGAAGAATCACCTGAGTTATTAGAGGATATTCGACAATTTGTAAAAACTGGCTTAAGTGCACATGCCGCTCCACGTGAAATAGAAATAACGGATAGTATTCCAAAAACACGGAGCGGGAAAATTATGCGTCGTTTATTGAAATCTTGGGAGTTAGGGTTGCCAACAGGCGACACGTCTACATTAGAAAATTAAAGAATGTTAAAAAACTTGGCGTTCGCTTTAGCTTGTGAATGCCAAGTTGTACTTATGCAAATCTTTACAGTGGGACGAATAATCGGAGTCTCACATGGGAAGGACTTTTATATTTTCCTTCTTGCTAAAAATAATAAGCGTATTACCTACAAGCAAATAGTTGTAAGGCATCACGCTTATTATTTTTTACCTTTTAGTAATCTACCATGAAACGATATTAATTCGTTATATCGTCAGCGGGTCCAAATATTTCGAAATGGATATCTGATTCATTCGCACCAAATTTAGTTAAGTTTTGGTACATAGCTCTCATAAATCCTTTTGGTCCACAGAAGTAAAATGCGGCATCGTTAGTTGGTAAAATAGTGCGTAACCATTCATAATCAATATAGCCTTCTTTATCAAATTGATCTCCTTCAACTGGATTGTCATAAACGGTATAGCTTTTTACTTGTGAGTGATTACGTGTAATTTCATCTACTCGAGCTTTCATAGCATGAAGTTTTCCATTTCTTGCTGCATGGATGTAGTAAACTTCACGTTCAGGCTGTTCCTTAATCACTGTTTCAAGCATACTCATCATTGGCGTTAACCCTACACCACCACTGATTAGGACAAGTGGACGAGTATCTTTAAGGTCTAAAACGAAATCTCCACCGGGTGCACTAATTGGGAGAACGCTCCCTTCTTCTAAATTCGTGTGTAAGAAATTAGAAACAATACCAGCTGGATTATCACCAATTGCGTCTTCCCGTTTTACACTAATACGATAATAATTTTGTCCTGGAGCACAAGACAAGCTATATTGACGTAGATGATTATAAGGTTGATCTTCTATTTCTGCTTTAACAGTAATATATTGTCCAGGTAAAAATGTTGCTATTTCCCCACCATCAACAGGTTGTAGATAGAATGAGGTAATAACATCACTTTCCTTTACTTTTTCTACTACTTTAAAGTCACGGTAATCTACCCAACCACCTTTTTTATTTGCAACTTCTTCATACATTTCCTTTTCAGTAGAGATAAATACATCAGCAATAACACCATATGCCTTTTCCCAGGCAGTCATGATATCGTCTGTTGCAGCATCTCCTAATACTTCTTTAATTGCAATTAATAGATTTTCACCGACGATTGGGTAATGTTCTGGTTTAATATTTAAACTTCTATGCTTCTCGCCAATCTGTTTTACAACGGGTAAAATTGCTCCAAGGTTATCAATGTACATCGCTGCAGCAAGAACAGTATTTGCAAGCGCCTTTTGTTGATCTCCCTTTCGTTGGTTTGTTTGGTTAAAAATATTTTTTAATTCCGGATGATTTTTAAACATTGTTTTATAAAAATGTTTTGTTATTTTAGTACCATGTTCTTGAAGTGCTGGAACAGTTGCCTTTACAGTATCGATTGTTTTTTGGTCTAATGTTAATGTTTCTGTAGCCATTAAAAACCACTCCATTCTATAGGTTTTTTAAACATGTATTTTATATACATCTTTATTGTATATAAAATATTTACATTGTAGCAATAGGGAAAACGGTAATTGTGTTACAATATTGTGAAAGCGATAAAGAGGTTATTCAAACACACATTTAAGTGAGGTAAGATAATTTGCAATTAAAAAAGTATACAGATTACTCGTTGCGTGTTTTAATTTTCACAGGTATGAAGTCGGGAGAGGAACTTGCTAATATAAAGGAAATCTCTCAAGTATTTAATATATCTCCAAATCATCTAGGTAAAATAGTACATCAATTAAATAAACTGGGATTGCTAGAAACAATAAGAGGGAGAAATGGGGGATTTCGTCTAGCTAAACCAGCGGATGAAATAAATATTGGTTTACTTGTTCGAGCATTAGAAAGCGAATCACCACTATTAGAATGCTTTGATAAGGGGTCTAACCATTGTGTGATTACACCTGCTTGTACATTAAAACATGTTTTGAATAGGGCATTACATTCCTTTTATAAGGTTTTAGAGGGTTATACTTTGCAAGATTTAATCCAAAATGAACAAGAACTAAAAGAACTTATGGGAATTTCAAAATAAAAAAGTGGATTCTACTCTAATAAGTAAGAATCCACTTTTATCATAAATAAAGTACGCTTAATGAACTATTCCAACTTTGTAACGTTAAATTGGTCTCCTAATAATAGCCAATTTTGCGGAAATGCTAAGCCTAATTTCCAGTAAGCAATACCGAGTATATCTAACTCCCGAATTAAGTCAAATTTTGCTTGTATGGATCTCGCGTCCTCAAACCATACCTCATGCTCTTTTCCATTTGAATCCCAATAATGAAAATATGGAGCTTGAGAACCTTCGTCATATTCAATGGCCGCATTATTTTCACGGGCGATTGCAATGGCTCGCTGTGGGCTTACTGCTTTTGCTGCAGGTCCTCCTTGGACGAATGGAAGGGTCCAGTCATACCCATATAAATTTTGCCCCATTACAATTTTTTCCTTTGGTATTTCTGTTAAGGCATACTCTAAAACACGACGAACTTCGTCAATCGGAGAAACTGCCATCGGAGGTCCGTAACTATATCCCCATTCATATGTCATTAGTACGACAAAGTCAGCAATCTCCCCATGTGTTCTATAGTCATGAGTTTCATATAAGGTTCCTTGTTGTGTTGCACTTGTTTTCGGGGCTAAGGCGGTCGACATAATAAGCCCAACCTGGGATAAGCGTGCTTTAGCTTTACGTAGAAACTCATTATACGCCTCCCTATCTTCAGGGTTTACAAATTCTATATCAAAGTGGACGTCACGATAACCACCTGCTGTAGCGGTATTCACTATTTGGTCTAATAATGTATTTTGAACAGCGCTAACGGTCAATATAATATGTGCTAAATCTGAACTAAAGGAACCTTCTTCTAAATTGGTAACGACCATTGATAGTGATGTACCATATTGCCTAGCTATTTGTGGCAAATTACCGGTAGGAGGCGGACTAAGCGTTCCATCCCGATTCACTTGGTAACTGAAATGAGCTAAATAAGTTAAATAAGGAGATGCTTTCCGTGCTGCATTCTCAAGATTTTCGGAAACAGTCCCACCAAGTGGTTCAAAATAAGCTATGGATGTTATCGCCCTTTTTTTAGGTGGGGGGACATATAATCTAAAGTTGATAGGCAAATTGGCGTTAACCGATATGTTGTTAATAGCAGCCAACTCTGTATAAGATAATCCGAATTTTCTAGAAATGGAGGAAAGGGAATCTCCCGGTTGTACAAAATAAAACTGGCCTATTATTGGAATAACTAAGGACTGGCCTACTACAAGTTGATTGGGAGTCTCTAACTCATTAGCTTGGGTAATAGCATTTATAGAGGAATGGTATGTACGTGCTATTTGATACAAAGAATCTCCTGGCTGAACAACATGAATTTGCAATAAACTTCCTCCTTTAAAATGAATGTTTGTTATTACCAATTGTATGAAAATTCGAAAGGACTTATGTCAATGGAATGATATTAATTAATAAAAGATACTTGATATATTGTTGAAGAGTCATTATTATTAGCGATATAATTTTAGAAAAGTTGTGATCACAATGGATGAAAAATTTATGCATGCTGCTATTATGGAAGCGGAAAAGGCACGTAAATTAAATGAGGTACCAATTGGTGCTGTCATCGTTTATCAAGATGAAATTATTGCTTCAGGTTTTAATCTGCGTGAGTCCTCTCAATCGGCTTTATCTCATGCGGAATTGATTGCAATAGAGGAAGCTAACAAAGGAATAGGAAGTTGGCGATTGGAAGATTGTACACTTTATGTGACTTTAGAGCCGTGCCCTATGTGTGCAGGTGCTATCGTTCAATCTAGGATCCCACATGTTGTTTATGGTGCATATGATCCTAAGGCAGGGTGTGCAGGAACCATAATGAATTTACTTGATGAACCTAGGTTTAATCATCAAGTAAAGGTAACTAGCGGAATACTGGAGGAAGAGTGCTCAAAATTATTAACTGACTTTTTCCGTGACCTTAGAAACAGGAAGAAAGATAGCTCTAATTGAACTTTACTATTATTTCCATTGCAAAATGAACCTAATACCGATATAATGATAATTACCGTGCTAAGCGGGGAGGTAGCGGTGCCCTATACTCGCAATCCGCTATAGCGAGGCCGAATCCCCATTCGAGGTGGGCGATTGTATGGTCTGTCCTTAAGGAATTGGCGTTGACGCCCGGGTCCTGCGCAACAGAAACCCACGAACCCTGTCAGGTCCGGAAGGAAGCAGCAGTAAGTGGTCATTTCTGTGTGCCGCAGGGAAGCCTAGGCTGAGCCATGAACTTAAGTAACGCATATAGTCGTCTCATCGACAATGGGTGCACGGTATACATAGAATATAAAAAGTTAGAGATAGCATCTCTAACTTTTTTTGTACAATAAATTACCTTATGCAGCCTTTATTAATGAAATGATTTTTTCGTGACAGTTCACATTCACCCTTCAAATCGGGTATAATGAAAATAAATATAAGTGCGTGTTCAAAAGGGAGGATGAAATGCGAAATGTCATTTTCACCGGACCTTTTGAACAACCTCTATAAAGGGGAATTTACGCTATGAGCTATCAAGCATTATACCGAGTCTGGCGTCCAAGGAAATTTGAAGACGTAGCAGGACAAACACATATTACTCGTACATTACAAAATGCAATTGTTGAACAAAAGTTTTCGCATGCTTATGTATTCTCAGGGCCAAGGGGGACTGGGAAAACAAGTGCTGCCAAAATCTTCTCAAAAGCAATTAACTGTGAGCACGCCCCCGTTAAAGAACCGTGTAATGAATGTGCAGCCTGCCGAGGAATACAAGATGGTACGATTCCAGATGTGATTGAGATTGATGCTGCTTCCAATACAAGTGTGGATGACATTCGTGAAATACGGGAAAATGTAAAATACGCATCAAGCTCTGTTCCTTATAAGGTGTATATCATTGATGAGGTACACATGATTTCTAATAATGCATTTAACGCCTTATTAAAAACACTAGAAGAACCACCAAAACATGTTGTGTTTATTTTAGCAACAACAGAACCGCATAAAATTCCCTTAACCATTTTATCGAGATGTCAGAGATTTGATTTTAAGCCAATCTCTAATCAAGCGATAGTGAATCGAATGAAGACAATTATAGAAGCGGAGAACCTAACTGTTACGGAAGAGGCTTTGGAAACTGTAGCTCTTGCTGCAGAGGGTGGAATGCGTGATGCATTAAGTATTTTAGATCAAGCTGTTTCATATAGTGAAGATATCGTAGAGTTAGAAGATGTTCTAGCTGTTACCGGTGGAGTATCCCAAGGGGTACTTACTGAAATAGTCGATGCAATGTATAATAAAAACGTTCAAGAGGCTTTAAAGCTGTTGGATACGATTATTCAAAACGGGAAAGATCCTGGTCGATTTGTATATGATTTAATCTACTTTTTACGGGATTTACTCTTATATAAAAGTGCTCCGGCTCTTGAACTTTTGGAAAGGGCGAGAGCTGATGAAGCATTTCAAACGCTTTCCAAAACAATTGGAAATGACTGGATTCAAGCAGCTATCATGCAATTAAATCAATGTCAGCAAGAAATAAAATGGACAAATAGTCCAAAGGTGTTTATTGAAATTGCAATCCTAACGATTACAAATCGCTACCATAGTGAAGAACAACAGTCCGGGACTATAGATTCTGATGCTATATTGAAATTAAACCAAAAGATATCCCAACTCGAAACGCAATTACAACAATTGAGGCAAAATCCAGTTGCAACCGCTAATCCACCACAAGTGGAAAAAAGAAGGCCACAAAGAGCTACTGGTAAGAGCAGTTATAAAGTTCCTTATGAAAGAATTCGTGGGGTTCTTAAAGAAGCAAATAAACCTTCACTAAAACAGGTTCAATCGGGTTGGGCTAATTTTCTAAGTCAGTTAAAAGGGACAAATGCTCCGGCACATGCTACTATTCAGGATAGTAAACCAGTAGCAGCATCTGACCAGGCAATAGTAGTTTCTTTTAAATATGAAATACATTGCTCCTTGTTTTTAGATCATAAAGATACTGTACAATCCGTACTTATGAGTGTATTAGGAAAGCAAATGGAAATAATTGCTATACCTGATCACGATTGGCAGGAACTACGAGCTGATTTTATCCAAAATCAGGAGAAAAGTAATCCTGAAAAAACGAAAGAACAACCAGATCCTGTAGTAGATGAAGCAAAGAAGCTTTTTGGTGATGATTTAGTAGAAATACATGATTAATTTTCTTTAGAAAATAGGATAAATAAAAGGAGGTATTTCCATGAAGGGAAATATGAATAATATGATGAAACAAATGCAAAAAATGCAAAAAAAAATGATGAAGGCTCAAGATGAACTGTTTGAAATGACATTTGAAGCTTCAGCTGGCGGCGGAATGGTAACGGTTATTGCAAATGGTAAAAAGGAAATTACTGATGTTCAAATTAAAGAGGAAGTTGTAGATCCCGATGATATTGAAATGCTTCAAGATTTAATTCTTGCTGCGACAAATGATGTTTTAAAACAAGTAGATGACAAAACAAATGATACAATGGGGCAGTTTACGAAGGGGTTAAATATGCCGGGAATGTTCTAGGAGGCACAACATGTATTATCCAGAACCTATTTCAAAATTAATTGATAGTTTTACCAAATTGCCAGGTATAGGGCCAAAAACAGCTGTACGCCTGGCCTTTTTCGTTATTAATATGAAGGATGACGACGTAATGGATTTTGCGAATGCTCTAGTGAATGCTAAACGGGAACTAACGCACTGCTCTGTTTGTGGTCATATTACCGATCAAGATCCATGTGCGATTTGCTCCGATACATCTAGAGACAATTCTATTATTTGTGTTGTACAAGATCCAAAAGATGTCATTGCTATGGAAAAAATGAAAGAATACAGAGGTAAATATCATGTTCTTCACGGTGCAATTTCCCCAATGGATGGAATTGGCCCAGAGGATATAAATGTCCCTGATTTACTGAAACGCTTAAAGGATGAGGAAGTTCAAGAGATTATACTTGCAACAAATCCAAATATTGAAGGTGAAGCTACCGCAATGTATATTTCACGCCTTGTGAAACCATCAGGTATTCGCACAACCCGAATTGCACATGGTCTTCCAGTTGGTGGAGATTTGGAATATGCAGATGAAGTGACTTTATCAAAAGCGTTAGAGGGTAGAAGAGACTTATAAAAGAAGATGTTCAAAGAGTCCGGTACAGGACGTGCTAGTGTCGGGGTTGAAAAGGACTTCTTAGCCGTTCCGGTTCTTTTTATCTTCCTTTTTGAACACGCATTAAAAAGGTGAAATTATGGGGAAAAAAATAAAGAAAAAAGATGTCGACATGGAACTATTAAATTCGATATATCAATTAGAATTAGAATGGAAACAAATTCATTCTATCATGGAGCATAGTGTGGAGGCATCTTATGTTGGTCGTCTTCAAGAGTCACTCGCTCAAGCGAAGTATATATTTTTATTAAAAGAGGCAAGACATCGGAATTTGCATGCTTTTAAAATAGAGTAATAGAATACTAGAATAACTTTAAGACAAGGGTAATTCCTTGTCTTTTTTAGTTCTTTTCTCTTTCCTTTAGTCATAAGTATAAGATAAAGAAGGCTTCCATCAGTGGGTGTTTTCCTTCATCCTCCTGATGGTTAGTCGCACTTTTCTTTGTATCCCCAGAAGCTTGAGGTGGGGATCTTACTACCCGTTTAGTGGGATAAAAATATATGCGGAAAAAGAGGGGTTGATTTTTTATGAGTTCAACACTCATTATTACTATTATGGTAGCATTAATTGTCCTTTTATTGTTAGTTGGAGCTCCTATAAAGCCAATGAGATTTATTGGACAAGCTACTGTAAAAATTGGAATAGGAATTCTATTTCTATTTTTTGTAAATGTATTTGGCGGTGCCATTGGCTTACATATTCCTATTAATATGTATACCGCCATTGTGGCTGGATTTCTAGGTTTATTTGGGGTAGCCTCCTTAACCGCCATTCATTTATTCATCATTTAGAGGTTGTTCCAAAAAGGTGACCTTAGCCGACCTTGTTCCTTTTCATCCTCCTTTTTGAATACGCACATTTAGGTGAAATTAAAGTTTCAAAGATTCCTTGTATACTTTCCGTTAGATTAGGAGATACTAAATTTTAACGGAGGTGGAAAGGATGGAGAAAGTAAATCTATTTGAACGATGTGGAATTTGTGAAGATGAAAAAGAGACTGGGATTCATTTATACAACATGTTTATTTGTTCAGAGTGTGAACATAACATGATTCATACGGAGCCAAGAGAAGAAAAGTATAAATATTATTTGCACAAGTTGAAAAATATTAGTACACCAAAACTATACTCCTAGTCCAAGTCTTTGCTTGCAAAGGCTTTTTTTCTTGCCGTATTATAATATTTAATAAGCTCAATATTTATACATTCTTTCTTACTTTATAACAAAAATAGAATGGAGATAAGAAATGGATCAGTCAAGTACACCTTTATTTTCTTTGTTAGATAGATTTGCAAGGAAACAATCTACATCTTTCCATGTTCCTGGTCATAAAAATGGTGAGATTTTTGCAGACTTTGCAAGTTCATATTTTAAACAAGTTTTAACATTAGACGTCACTGAGCTTCCGGGTTTGGATGATTTGCATGCCCCAACCGGTGCAATTCAAGAAGCAGAACAACTAGCATCGGAATTTTTTAAGTCAGAGCACACTTTTTTTCTTGTTGGTGGGAGTACAGTTGGTAATTTGGCAATGATCATGGCTTCTGTTCAACCAGGGGATAAAGTTATTGTGCAACGTAATAGCCATAAGTCCATTATGCATGGATTAGAACTAAGTGGTGCAAAGCCTGTTTTTATTGCGCCTGAGTTTGATAAGGATGTTGGTCGTTTTACTTCTCCTAGTTATCAAACTGTAGTAGCAGCAGTTAAGAAACACTCAGATGCAAAGGCTGTTATTCTTACTTATCCAGATTACTTTGGGAGAACCTACGATATAAAAAGAATGATAGACTTCATTCATCAGTATCATATTCCTGTTTTAGTAGATGAGGCCCATGGAGTACATTTTTCTCTAGGAGCTCCTTTTCCAGTATCTTCTCTTGAGTTAGGAGCGGATATCGTAGTTCAATCCGCACATAAAACAGCTCCTGCCATGACCCAATCCTCATACTTACATATTAAAAGTGTTTTTAATCTTAAAGACAAGGTTGCTTATTATTTGCAGATGTTACAATCTAGTAGTCCTTCTTATCCCCTAATGGCATCATTGGATATAGCAAGGAATTATTTAGCTACACGAACAGATGAGGATACAGAAGAGATCATTAGTAGCGTTTCCAAAGTAAGAAAATTACTTGGACAATGTAAAGGATTTGAAGTATTACCGTTAACAAGTAAAGATGACCCATTAAAAATATCTTTAAACGTAAAACCATACTATTCTGTCCAACAAGTAGTCTCAGGATTTGAGGAATTTCATATATACCCGGAATTAACGACAGACCGTCAAATATTGCTCATTCATGGATTGGCGCGGTTTAAACCATTTAGGCAGTTAGAAAAAGCGATAAAAAGAATCAATGAACAATTAAAAAAAGATATAATCCATGCTACAATAGATGTATCAAAGCTTTTTCCAGAAGCCATTTCTGAATTAGCTTTAACCTATCAAGAAATGAATCAATTAACATATACAACTGTCACTCTTGATAAAGGATTAGGGAAAATTGCTGCTGAATCCATTATTCCATATCCACCTGGAATCCCACTTATTTTAAAAGGGGAAAAAATAACAGAAACTCAAGCTATGACGGTGAACCATTTGCTTAAGCAAGGGGTTAACATACAACAAAGAACAAATGGTATCAAAATTTATAGCAATGGATAAGACAAGCGTAAGTGCCCGTTTAGCGACATATGTAGGTGAGGAAGTCTCGCTAGTTGCTAGGCGCTTAAGCTGGACATAATAAAGGAGTACAAGTAGAGTGAACGGATATTTTATTACTTTTGAAGGTGTCGAGGGTGCGGGGAAAACAACGATATTGCAGGACATTCACGGTAAATTAGAGTCACTAGGCTATGATGTTGTCTCAACAAGAGAGCCTGGTGGAATCGAAATTGCTGAACAAATACGTCATGTTATTCTTAATACAAACAATACTAAAATGGAAGAAAGAACAGAAGCATTACTATATGCTGCCGCTAGAAGACAACATCTAGTGGAAAAGGTAATCCCGGCACTTGAACAAGGGAAAGTCATTCTATGTGATCGTTTTATCGATAGTAGCTTGGCGTATCAAGGATATGCAAGAGGGCTTGGGATTGATGAGGTATTTGCAATCAATCAATTTGCAATTAAAGATCAGCTGCCTAATTTAACTATATTATTTGACCTTGAGCCAAAAAAGGGGTTAAGCCGTATTGCGTCGAATAAAGATAGGGAAAGAAATCGCTTGGATTTGGAAACTATCTCATTTCACGAAAGAGTGTATAAAGGTTACCAAATCCTTTTAGATAAATTTCCCAACCGTATTCAATCCGTAAATGCAGATCAACCATTGGAACAGGTTGGAAAGGAAGTTTTGAATAAGATTCTTCTTTATATAAAAAAATAATCTTGTTAGTCACTCATGATGTAAGATCTCATAATGTATATTAATCAATTCTTATTTAAAAAAAAATATAGAGGAGGCCAAGTATGAAGCTAATAATGGCTGTTGTTCAGGATAAGGATACAAATCGCTTAATTAACGTTTTAGGTGAGGAGAATTTCCAATCTACGAAGCTTGCTTCAACTGGTGGTTTTTTAAAAGAAGGTAATACAACATTAATGATTGGATGCGAAGATGGAAATGTAGATAAGGTGTTAAAAATCATTAAAGATAACTGTTCTAATCGTGAACAAATGGTTGCACCTATTTCCCCGATGGGAGGAAATGTAGATTCTTATATACCGAATCCTGTCAAAGTAGAGGTTGGTGGAGCAACCGTGTTTGTTTTACCGATTGAATCGTTTTATCAATTTTAAATATTGAATAATCTCTTTAAGGGGACGAAGTAAATGAAAATCATAAATGAAGTGCATAGGCAAAGAGATCCATCATATACTAGACAAGCAACTACAGAAATGAAATCTTTCCATCATTCACTTCAGTCCCAATATCTATCGCAAAAAAAACAGGAATTAGACAATATGATGAAGAATATTACCTTACAAGGCGAAAAATTAGCCCGTTCCCGAAACTTTAAAGACCTTGCTAAATTTAAAAGATTGATTAAATCCTTCTTAGGAGAAACGGTATCTGGCGGTTTACGTATTAAAAAGGAACAAAGTTTCAATAGGAATGGTAGTAGTCATTTAACTTTAATCAAACAAGTAGATGAAAAACTCATAGAATTAACGGAGCAAGTCATGAGCCAAGAGAAGAAAACAGTTGATATACTTGGGCTAATAGGAGAAATAAAAGGCTTGTTGATTAATTTATATACTTAGAAACAAAGACGTAAGCGTAAGCTAAATTTTTATACTTTCCTATGTCGTTAAGAATAATCGGTAATTTGATATGTTTTGAAGGATGGATATTGGATGAAGACGTGGTCGGAAATTGCAGAGATACAGCCTTTAGCAAGTAAGATAATAACAAATAGTATTAAAAAAGATCGGGTTTCACATGCATATTTAATTCATGGAGAACGTGGCACTGGAAAAGAGGAAATCGCTATTATTCTTGCAAAGGTTCTATTTTGTATGGATCTTAATGGAATAGAACCATGTAATGAATGTATAAACTGTAAACGAATTGAGTCCCATAACCACCCTGATGTTCATTGGATTGAACCTGAAGGAAAGTCCATAAAAAAGGAACAGGTTGAAAATCTGCAAAAGGAATTTACATATTCTGGACTTGAATCTAATAGGAAGGTATATGTAATAAAAGACGCTGATACTTTAACTGTAAATGCTTCTAATCGTATTTTGAAGTTTTTAGAAGAACCGACAAGACAAACAACAGCAATTATGATTACAGAAAACAGTCAAGCCATTCTCCCAACGATTCGTTCACGTTGTCAAATTATAGACTTAAAACCACTAAATCCAGTTTCCTTTCAAAATAAGCTACTAGAAAACGGGCTAAAAAAACAAGAAGCCATCCTATTCAGTGCTTTAACCAATAACCTTCAAGAAGCGATTGAATGGTCAAAAGATCAGTGGTTTGAGGAAGCTAGGAAGTTAGTGATACAATTGGTTGAAATGTTTTCAACCAAACCAGAAGATGTGTACTTATTTATCCATAGTCATTTGATACCTCTCTTAAAAGAAAGAAAAGATCAAGAGAAATTTCTCGATTTATTATTATTAGCATTTAAAGATATTCTTTATTATCACATCGGTAATGAAAATGAACCTATATTCTATCAATCGACAGATGTTTTACTTGAAAAAGCAGCAATGTCATTTTCCGAAGAGCAAATTATAGATAACTTAAATGCTATTTTAAAAGCTAAAAGAAAATTGAAGCAAAATGTTCAACCAACATTAGTGTTTGAACAATTGGCTCTTCAAATACAGAGGTGAAACAAATGATTGAAGTTATTGGCGTTCGGTTTAAAAAGGCGGGGAAGATCTATTACTTTGACCCTGGTGAAGAAGATATTTTACTAAACAGTTATGTTATTGTGGAAACGGTACGTGGCGTTGAGTTTGGAAAAGTAGTTATACAAAATAAAAAGGTAGACGAGGAAGATGTTGTGCTGCCTTTGAAAAAAGTAATCAGGGTTGCTGATGAAAAAGACAAGCTCACCGTTTTAGAAAATCAGGAAGAAGCTAAAAAGGCCTTTGATATATGTACAACAAAAATAAAGGAACATCAGCTAGATATGAATCTAGTAGAGGTAGAATATACATTTGATCGTAACAAAATTATTTTTTACTTTACCTCTGATGGACGTGTAGACTTTCGAGAATTAGTAAAAGACTTAGCAGCGATGTTCAAAACCCGTATTGAATTAAGACAAATTGGTGTTCGAGACGAAGCAAAAATGCTTGGTGGTATTGGACCGTGTGGAAGAATGCTTTGTTGTTCAACCTTTTTGGGAGATTTTGAACCTGTATCTATTAAAATGGCAAAGGATCAAAATCTTTCTTTAAACCCGGCTAAGATATCTGGTCTATGTGGTCGCCTTATGTGTTGTTTAAAATACGAAAATGACGAATACGAAAATGCGAAGCGGGAATTACCAGATATAGGAGAAGCCATGAATACTCCGTATGGAAAAGGGAAAGTGGTTGGATTAAATATCCTTGAGAAATTGATTCAAATCGAAATCCCAGAAAAGGAACGTGTTATTGAGTATACTTTAGATGAACTAATTGAAGAGGGAATTTTAGCTCAGGGCCAAAGATAACGAGGTGAGTGGGAGTGAGGAATCGGCAAATCTTTGATCAAGTGTCTGATATGGAAAAACAAATCGGAGAATTATATCAGCAACTTGGTGATCTTAAACAAAAGTTAAGTGAATTACTAGAAGAAAATAATCGACTTGCTATGGAAAATCATAATCTCAGAAACCATTTAGATACGATAGAAGAAGGTAAACAAAAAACAACTAATAAAGAAAAATCAGCTAAGAAAAAAGATAACTTACCAAGTGAAGGATATGACAATTTAGCAAGATTGTATGATGAAGGATTCCATATTTGTAATTTAGAATTTGGAAGACCGAGAAGAAACGAGGATTGTATGTTTTGTCTTGAGTTCTTTGATAAAACAAAGTAGAATTCGGAAATATGTTAATCCATATAAACGAAAAAATACTGTCTCTATATAGGGGCAGTTTTCTTTTAATTGGTATAAAATTTACATAACTAGTTTTCTAATGTATAGAAAGATCATGGATATGTTAAACGGTAATAGCTAAAGTTTCGATTAGGAGTAGGAGAAATAAATGGTACAATTATTGGACGATGAACGTATAGATTTCTTATTAGCTGACGAAAGTATGAGTATTATTCAAAGTGCGACTGCTTTCGCCTTTTCTTTAGATGCTGTGCTACTTGCACATTTTGCTTCTGTCCCAAAAAGAAGAGGAAAGGTTTTAGATTTATGTACAGGTAATGGGGTCATCCCATTATTGTTAGCTAGAAAAACCAAGGTTGAAATAACTGGTGTTGAAATTCAAAATCGTATTTTTAGTATGGCAGAGAGAAGTATTGAGTTAAATCAATTGCAGGAGCAAATACATGTCATTCACGGTGATTTAAAAGAAATGAAACATGTTTTAAAGCAAAGTGCTTATGATGCGGTAACATGTAATCCACCTTATTTTCAAACACCTTCTAGTAAGGAACAAAATCAAAATGAATATTTAACCATCGCAAGGCATGAAATTTATTGTACATTAGAAGATGTTGTAAAGGCGTGTAAACTACATGTAAAACCGGGAGGAAAAGTAGCGATGGTTCACAGACCAGGGAGACTTGTAGATATGATAGCTTTATTTAGGAAATATAACATTGAACCAAAACGGATGCAGTTGGTATTTCCAAAAATGGGGAAAGAAGCAAACATGCTTTTAATAGAAGGAATCCGGGATGGCAAAGCAGATTTAAAAATTTTACCACCATTGTATATATACAACGAAGATGGTACATATACGGAGGAAGCAAAGGAAATTATATATGGATGATAAGGAACATGTCGTGTACATTTTAAGGTGTAAAGATAATTCTCTATATACAGGTTATACAAATAACCTAGAGAACCGTTTGAAAGCACATAGGGACGGAAAAGGGGCAAAGTATACTAGAGGTAGAGGGCCGTTTCAAGTGGTATACATTGAAAAAATAGAAACGAAAGAGCAAGCTTTAAAAAGAGAATATGAAATAAAACAACTAAAAAGAAAAGAGAAACTATTACTAATCCAGAATTGGTTGAAAGAAGTGGTTCAGAATGAAAATTCAAAAGAGCTTTAGTGATGAAAACCTAGGGGCTATTTATGTTGTACCAACACCAATTGGAAATTTAGAAGATATTACATTTAGGGCTTTGAATACATTAAAAGATGTATCAATCATAGCAGCAGAGGATACAAGAAACACAAAGAAGCTTTTAAACCATTTTGAAATAAATGTACCACTTATTAGTTATCATGAGCATAATAAGCTTTCTAGAGAAGAGAAGTTATTGGAGCGGGTGAGAAAAGGGGAGTCCATTGCTATTGTCAGTGATGCTGGGATGCCAGCTATTTCAGATCCAGGATATGAATTAGTAAGATCAGCAATAGAAGAGGAACTGAAAGTAGTCGTTCTACCAGGAGCGAATGCAGCCCTTTGTGCTTTAGTAGGTTCTGGGCTTTCCACGAATGAGTTTTATTTTTATGGATTCTTGCCTCGAAAGAAGAAAGATAAGGAAGCAGAATTAGAGCGTTTAAAATATATTCAAGCTTCTTTATTATTTTACGAATCGCCATATCGTATTAAAGAAACCCTACTAACAATGCATAAAGTTCTGGGAAATAGACAAATAGCGATTGCTAGAGAGCTAACGAAACGGTTCGAGGAATTTACTAGGGGTTCTGTTGAAGAATTAATAGAGTGGGCAAATCAGAATGAGCAAAAAGGGGAATTTTGCTTAGTTGTTGCTGGAAATGACGCAGAAGAGGAAGAGACGGAAATATGGTGGAAAGACTTAACCATTATGGAACATGTAAATTACTATATCAATAAAAGTCAATTATCTTCAAAGGAAGCCATAAAACAAGTTGCCACAGACAGGAATATGCCTAAACGAGAAATATATCAAGCCTATCATGTAGATTAACAAAAGCGGAAGAGCCTGGTTAGGGAAGTTCGCTAGTTCCTGGGCGCTGGAGCTGGACGTGGCCTTCCTTATGGCAAGCTTTGATAAGCTGAATTCTTATATCTTCTTACCTACTAAAAAAGAGAGTTGACGTGCTTCTGCAAGCGTCAGCTCTCTTTGGGCTTTTAATTGATTTTAACAAGGGGTTACGTTTTTGTAAATAGAAATTTGTAGAAAATTATCCTATTTTCAATTTTATTAATCATTGTGGTTTAATAGGGATTCAATTTCCTTAAGTAGTAATTTAGCACTAGTTTGACTTAAAACAATCTTACCATCTGCTAATACCAAGTTTTCCTCCGAATATTCACCTGAAATTTGACATGTCAAATTTGGTTGGTGTTTTTTAAGAACTATTTTATTTTTATCAAGGGATATTTCCATTTTATCTTTTGGTTGAATGTCTAACGTATTTCTAATTTCTACTGGAAGTACTACCCTTCCAAGTTCATCAACTTTACGGAACATTCCGGTTGAATTCATAGTAAGCCCCCTAATTTTTGAATTTGAATTCTATCTATATTAGTAAAGGAAATGGTGATTTTTAAATAATTTAGATTTTCTGACAATTTCTTTGCTTTAGAATAGCAATATTTTATTTCGATGTCAATATTTAAGGTATGATAATTTGAATGCTAAATTAAAAAAAGCCTATGCAAATGCTTATCTTATCTTGATTTGGTCCATAATTAATAATACACAGTATTTGGCAAAATACGTTATAATAGCTACAATGGTAATAGTTTAAAAATGACATTTTTGTAGACTTTTTAATTTTTAATTAGAACTTTGTCGGAAAAACCCCTAAAGCCAAGTTTTTTTAAGGAGGTAGCAGCATGCTAGAGGAGAAAAAAACGTTTTACATTACTACACCAATCTATTATCCAAGTGGTAATTTACATATAGGTCATGCATATTCAACAGTTGCAGGTGATGTAATAGCTAGGTACAAACGTATGCGTGGTTATGATGTAATGTATTTAACTGGAACGGATGAGCACGGACAAAAAATTCAAAAGAAGGCAGAAGAAAAAGGTGTAACCCCACAGGAATACGTAGATGAGATTGTTAGTGGTATTCAAGATTTATGGAAAAAACTAAAGATTTCAAATGACGATTTTATCCGTACAACAGAAGATAGACATAAAGATGTCGTTGAGAAAATCTTTGATCAGCTAGTAAAACAAGGCGATATTTACCTTGATGAATATGAAGGCTGGTATTGTACATCTTGTGAATCTTTCTTTACGGAGAGACAATTAAATGAAGGAAGCTGTCCAGATTGTGGTGGTCCGGTTGAAAAGGTTAAAGAAGAGTCCTATTTCTTTAAAATGAGCAAGTATGTGGATCGACTAGTTCAATATTATGAAGATAATCCGGAATTCATCCAACCTGAAAGTCGTAAAAACGAAATGCTTAATAACTTTATAAAACCAGGTTTAGAAGACTTAGCTGTATCACGTACTTCTTTTGATTGGGGAATTAAAGTCCCTGGAAACCCAAAACATGTTATTTATGTATGGGTAGATGCGTTAACGAACTATATTACGGCACTTGGTTACGGAACTGAAAACGATGAGAAGTTTAGGAAATATTGGCCTGCGGATGTTCACTTAATGAGTAAAGAGATTGTTCGATTCCATACTATTTATTGGCCAATCATATTAATGGCGCTTGATTTACCTTTACCGAAAAAGGTATTTGCACACGGATGGATTTTGATGAAGGATGGAAAAATGTCGAAATCAAAAGGTAATGTGGTAGACCCGGTAAGTCTGATAAACCGTTATGGGCTAGATGCTTTACGTTACTACTTATTACGCGAAGTACCATTTGGTCATGATGGTGTATTTACTCCAGAAGGATTCGTAGAAAGAACAAATTATGATTTAGCAAATGACTTAGGTAATTTGTTAAATCGAACAGTGGCAATGATTAAAAAGTATTTTGATGGAGAAATCCCTGTATATAAATCATCTGAAACAGAAGTAGACGGTAAACTTGAACAATTTGCTAAGGATACGATTAAAAGAGTAGAAGAAGCGATGGAAAATATGCAGTTCTCTGTTGCGCTTTCTTCCTTATGGCAATATATTAGCCGAACAAATAAATATATTGATGAAACCCAACCATGGGTACTTGCAAAAGACGAACAAAATAATGAAAGATTAGGAAATGTGATGGCTCATTTAGCCGAATCATTGAGAAAGTCAGCTGTGATGCTTCAACCATTCTTAACAGAAGCACCAACAGAAATATTCCGTCAGTTAAATATTACGAATGAATCTTTAAAAGTGTGGGATAGTGTTTATAAGGACGGAGAAATCCCAGCTGGAACGAAGGTTCAAAAAGGTGACCCTATTTTCCCAAGACTCGATGTAGAAAAAGAAATCGAAGCTATTAAAGCAATGATGAAAAAAACAGTGGTTGAAGAACCAAAAAAAGAAGAAGATAAAAAAGAACAAATCGAGTATGACGACTTTATGAAGTTAGATTTACGAGTTGGTGAAGTATTAAAAGCTGAAAAGGTAAAAAAAGCTGACAAATTGCTAAAACTACAACTTGACCTTGGATCGGAAAAACGTCAAATTGTCTCAGGGATTGCGAAGTACTATGAGCCAGAACAATTAGTAGGTAAAAAGGTTATTTGTGTAACAAATCTGAAACCTGTCAAGCTACGCGGAGAAATGTCAGAGGGTATGATTTTGTCAGGCGAAGATGAAAAAGGGAACTTATCTCTAGCAACCGTAGATTCATCTTTACCAAATGGATCCGTTGTGAAGTAAGTAAAATTCAAACTTTAAAAGCCAATCTCGTGGAGAGCTTGGCTTTTTATTCATAGGAGGTAAATATGTTATTTGATACACATGTTCACCTAAATGCAAGACAATTTCTAGAGGATCGCGAAGAAACAATACAGCGTGCATTCGATGCTGGTGTAACATACATGACGGTAGTTGGCTTTGACCATGAAACAATTCCACTTGCCATTGAAATTGCGGAAGCATATGAAACCATTTATGCAGCTGTAGGTTGGCATCCTGTTGATGCAATAGATATGACAGACAAGGAACTTGATTGGATTGAAGAATTAGCAAAGCATCCTAAAGTAGTAGCAATAGGTGAAATGGGCCTTGATTATCATTGGGATAAATCACCAAAGGATGTCCAGAAAGATGTCTTCCGAAAACAAATTCGTCTAGCTAAAAAGCTAAAAATGCCAATCATTATCCATAATCGTGAAGCAACCGAGGACATTATTCAAATTTTAAAAGAGGAAAACGCAAAGGAAATTGGCGGCATTATGCATTGTTATAGTGATTCTGTCAAATATGTAGATGATTGTTTAGATATGAATTTTTATATTTCTTTGGGAGGACCTGTAACATTTAAAAATGCGCCACTACCAAAAGAAGTAGCTCAATATGTCCCTTTAGACCGTCTATTAATAGAAACGGATGCACCTTATTTAGCACCACATCCTAATAGAGGTAAAAGAAATGAACCAGCTTATGTAAAACTAGTAGCGGAGAAAATTGCCGAACTTAGGAATATGAGCTATGAAGATATTAGTGAAATAACTACAAAAAACGCATTTCGCTTCTTTGGAATAGAATAATTTCATTAAAAAATCATCTTTTGGGAAAGTATTTTATTGTTTTCCCTTAATTTTATTATGTTAGCAATCAAATGAAATATAACTGTAACATTATAGTGAAATAATACCAGAACCCAAGTGAATTAATAGAAGAATGATGGCGAAAATAGGGATTAGCGATAAGCTAGTCCCTATTTTTGTTTTCTAATAGATTCCAACATATCCCTTTAGAATCAATTATCTTCTCTTTTTAAGTAAAGTAAAACGATGTCGAATAGGGCTTGTGTAATGGAATTGTAAATCAACCGTAAAAGGAAATTCATTTACTTTACGTATATTTTGTTCATATAATCGTTCATACAAAGGGGGGCAAGATGCATGCGATTTGTATCAAAGCTATTGCCGGCATCAAAAATGAAGCTGGTTATTTCTAGTATAGGTGTACTTGCACTAGTTTTATTTACCAGTATGGTTGTTTTTGAATCAACAAAAGCAGAAGTAATCATTACAAACAACGGTGAAGAGAAAAAAATAAAGACACATAAAAATACCGTTGGTGAAATACTAGATCAAGAAGGTATCGAAGTTGGTGATCATGATGCATTATCCCATAACTTAGATGCTGATATTGAAGACGGTATGAAGATTGATTATGAATCTGCAAAACGACTTACCTTAGAGATAGACGGTAAAGTTCATACATATTATTCAACAGCACAAACATTAAAAGAATTCTTAGAGGAGCAAAGCCTTTCATTCTCGAAGGATGATGAAGTTTCGCTCCAGGATAATGACATATTAAAAGATGGACAAGAAATAAAAGTGAAAAAGGCGTTTGAAGTAACAGTAAATGATGGTGGAGAAGAGAAAGCATCAAAAGTTACAGGTGGAACCGTACAAAATCTATTAGAGAAAAGTGAAATAGAGTTAAATGACCTAGATAAGATTTCTCCTTCCTTAGACGATGTAGTTACTAAAGATACTGTTATTACGATTACCCGTGTGGAAAAAAAGAAGGAGAAAGTAGTAGAAGAAGTTGCCTTTGATACAGAAACTAAAGAGGATTCTTCATTAGAAAAAGGGAAAGAAAAGGTGGTAACGGAAGGGGAAAAAGGAAAGGTCCATAAAACTTTTGAAGTTACCTTAGAAAATGGAGAAGAGGTGGATCGTAAATTATTAGACGAAGCGATTCAGGAGAAAAAGGTAAATCGTGTTGTCGCAGTAGGTACGAAAGAGCCTGCACAAGTAGTATCTGAAACCTCTACCTCTAGTTCAAGCAATAATAATGCTTCAAGTGATAAAACAATAACCATGACTGCAAGTGCGTTTACAGCAAGTTGTAATGGCTGTTCTGGTTACACAACAACAGGAATTAACTTGAAGGATAATCCAAATAATAAGGTAATTGCAGTAGATCCAAATGTCATTCCTTTAGGAACAAAAGTATGGGTGGAAGGATATGGAGAGGCAATTGCTGGTGATACTGGTGGTAATATTAATGGAAACCGAATTGATGTTCATGTACCGGATAAATCGAAAGCATACAGTTGGGGAGTTCGTGATGTCCAAGTGAAAATCCTTGATTAAGATGTATGTAAGTTATATGCTCTTACCATGATAAATGGTAGGAGCTTTTTATATTTAAAAGCGCTGGAGCTAGATGTGGCCTTTTTATTAACAATAGATGATAGGGGAAATCAATGAAAATTAAAGAAGTCATAGTAGTTGAAGGAAGAGACGATACGACGAAAATAAAACACGCAGTCGATGCAGATACGATAGAAACAAATGGATCAGCAATTAATAAATCTACACTTACCCAAATCAAACATGCACAAGAAAAGCGTGGGGTCATTATTTTCACGGATCCAGACTATCCTGGTGAACGAATTAGACAAATTATTAATGAATATGTTCCGGGTTGTAAACATGCTTTTTTAACGAAAGATAAAGCAAGGGCAAAACATCCGCATAATAAAAGTTTGGGGATTGAACATGCAAGCATTGAAGATATAAGACAAGCCCTAAAGGATGTTTATGAATTAGCTGAACCTATAGAAAGTGAAATAGATCAAGAAGATATTATTAAAGCACGATTAATCGGGACAAAAGAAGCACGAAAAAGAAGGGAAAGACTAGGCGAACTTCTCCAAATAGGTCATACGAATGGGAAGCAGTTATTAAAACGACTAACATTATTTCAAATAACGAAAGACCAGTTTAATCAAGCAATTTTAAAACTGGATCAGGAGGAAGAAGATGAGTAATTATATCGCCACACCATCGCGTACGAAGGAAATTTTAAATAAATATAAGTTTACATTTAAGAAAAGTTTAGGACAAAACTTTTTAGTCGATGTGAATATACTTCAAAATATAGTGAAACATGCTGGTATAGATAAAGACGCAGGTGCCATAGAAATAGGACCAGGAATTGGAGCGTTAACGGAGCAGTTAGCAATTCATGCGGATAAAGTGGTTGCTTTTGAAATCGACCAACGATTATTACCAATATTGAAGGATACCTTAGGTGATTATTCTAATATCAATCTCATCCATCAAGATATTTTAGAAGCAAATGTTAAGGAAGTAATTAAGGAAAACTTTGCTCCGGATCAAAAAGTACATGTCGTTGCAAATTTACCATATTACATTACTACCCCAATTCTAATGAAGTTAATTCAGGATAAATTACCAGTATCGAGCATTACGGTGATGATTCAAAAAGAAGTTGCCGAGAGAATGGCAGCAGAGCCAAATACAAAAAGTTATGGGTCCTTAACTATTGCTTTACAATATTATACGGAGGCTGAAGTGGTTATGGTCGTACCTAAAACAGTTTTTATGCCACAACCAAATGTAGACTCAGCCATATTAAAATTAAACCTAAGAGAGAAGCCTCCTGTTCATGTACAAGATGAGGATTTTTTCTTTGACATAATAAAAGCAAGTTTTGCACAAAGACGGAAAACACTTCAAAATAATTTAAAAAGTTTCTTCAAAGATAAATATGATAAAGACATGATTACGGATATTCTTTTGCAATCCGGTATAGATGCTAAAAGGCGCGGCGAATCCCTAAGTATAGAGGAATTTGCACATTTAGCAAATACATTTACTAATGCACTACAAAAATAAGTTGTCTGTCCACGGCAGATAGCTTATTTTTTGCGATTAACCATCAGTGGGGAATGAAGGAACCCCCCGATGTTGGAAGTCTTCTTTATAAAAATTACTCGTCTTTGCATAAGTGCAACTTGGGCACAATTTCCTAAAAAGGCTTGGCTAAATATCAAGTTTTCTAGAGATCGAGTTCATATAAGGCACAATACTTATTTTCCATTCATAGTTTATAGTGGGAAGGCGTCGTTCTTTCAAGTAGACTATGGGGTGAACGTATGGATTTAACGAAAAATAATTTAGTAACTAGAAAATCCTATAACCATGATTTGCTATTCCGTATTGCGAATATTAAAGACAATATAGCAAGTTTATATGGGGAAGACATGCGACTTGAGGCAGATGCACCATTAGAAGATCTCCGGAGAATTGAAGATAGAGAATTAGAAACAAGAAGAAAAAAAGAAAAGGAAAAAGAAGAATTCTCTTATAGGCTATTTCGTCAAGATTATCAATTAATGAAGGAAAAACGCGATTATCAAGCATCAGATGGATATCAAAACTATGCAAAGTACTTCCAATTGCCCGCAAAAGTCCTTCATCTAGATGGTGATCAAATGTACTTAAGAAAATGTATAGAACTCTATCAGCGAATAGGTTTACAAGTACACGGTGTCCATCTGAATGAAAAGGAAATGCCAAATCAAATTGGTGAATTAGTTCAAAAAATCCAGCCAGATATGATTGTAATAACAGGACACGATTCCTTCTCAAAAAATAAAGGAACAAAAAAGGACTTAAGGGCCTACCGACATTCAAGGTATTTCGCTGAGTCAGTTAGAGAAGCTAGGCGAATTAATCCTAATCTTGATCAACTAGTTATATTTGCAGGTGCTTGTCAGTCTCATTTTGAGTCTCTTATACGTGCAGGAGCAAATTTTGCGAGTTCCCCTACCCGAATTAATATACATGCGTTAGACCCTGTTTATATTGCAGCAAAAATTGCTTATACCTCTTTTATGGAACGAGTCAGTGTGTGGGACGCAATTAGAAATACGTTAACAGGAGAAAAAGGAATGGGTGGGGTAGAAACGAAAGGTTTACTCCGTACTGGAATGCCATATTTATTAGATGATGACTTAGACGGTAATAACTATGATAATGATTGAAAAAGCTTATCCGAATGCTGGATAAGTTTTTTTAAAAAGAAAAGAAAGTATAAAAAATTGGCTTATTAAATCTTGTCATAGGGAGGGCCATGTCCGGCTCCAGCGCTAAAGCAATAGCGAGACTTCCTTCGCCTCCATACATTGCTACGAAGCACAAGATGTGTGAGTACAGGCGTTGCGACATGACATCGCGTTCTTAACAAGGGCTTTTTCGCGTTGGTTCATTGAAATTCCTACTAACAAAAGTGAAAATTCTATACATAAATTGAAAACTTTGACAAATAATATGAAAAGTAGACAAAACTCTTTGTTGACATGTAAAAACACATCTTGTTATAATATTACTTTTTGACTATTATACAAGTTTGTGCTATACTATTCATAGTGAGGTGGAGTGTATTGGCTAAAACATTAATCGAAATTAAGCAAGGTCTTGAAGGTCAGGTAGGAAGAAAACTTAGATTAAAGGCTAACGGTGGCAGACGAAAGACAATTGTACGCCAAGGTACTTTAGCGGAAACATATCCTTCTGTATTTATTGTCGAGTTAGACCAAGACGAAAATGCATTCGAGCGTGTTTCTTACAGCTATGCAGACGTACTAACTGAAACGGTAGAAATTAATTTTTTAGAAGATAATACTTCCATTATTTAAGAGTGAAACAGTGGACAGCCATACGTCTACTGTTTTTTTTCTTTTTTTTGAGAGTATAAAGACCCTTTCTTTCTGAGCTCCGATTATTCGTCCCACCGTAAAGATTTGTATAAGTGCAACTAGGCATTCGTCCCAAGAAACGGCGAATGCCTAATTTTCTAATGGTTTGTGTAAACACCCTTAAAGTAATCAACGTTTCCATGATATTTAATGACCTCGTTTACATAAATTTCCGAGAGTGTTTATTGTTTAAATACATAAACTGAAAATGTCGTGAACAAACTTGAAAGGGGTTGTTCTTTCATGGGAAGACGTAATGGAATGATGTCAAACCAAATGAAGGAAGAGATTGCCAAAGAGTTAGGATTTTACGACACTGTACAACGAGAAGGTTGGGGAGGTATTACCTCTAGAGAAGCCGGTAATATGGTAAAAAGGGCAGTTGAAATTGCCCAACAAAGTATGACTGAAAAAGGCAATTCATAATATTGGATTGCCTTTTTTCCTTTCTTAAAGAGGTTATTCAAAAAGCTCGGTGAAAAATACATTCGACGTTTCTAACCTGTAAGGAAGCCTCCGCTATTGATCTTGATAATTTCTCGCCACTTATATTTGAATATGGTACAATTTGTTTATCTTTTGATGGTACAAGTAGGTGACAGGATGGCACTGATTGAAAGGGCGCCAGCAAAAATAAACTTATCGCTAGATGTATTGCGGAAAAGAGAAGATGGCCTTCACGATGTGGAGATGGTTATGACGACCATTGATTTATCCGATCGTATTGAATTAAAGCCTCTTCGTGAAGATAAAATAGAAATATCAATTGAAAGTAGATATGTCCCTGATGATGAGCGAAATTTAGCATATAAAGCTGCACAAGCATTTAAAAATAAATATGGAATCCAAAAGGGTGTTCATATTTGTATAAAGAAAAGTATACCTGTATCAGCAGGACTTGGTGGAGGTAGTACGGATGCAGCAGCGGTATTAAGGGGTCTTAATCGGTTATGGGATTTAAATGTCCCAATGGAAGAATTGGCGAATTTAGGAGCAACATTAGGTGCAGATGTACCATTCTGCATTTATGGAAAAACGGCTATTGCTAGAGGATATGGGGAAAAAATTGAAAGATTAACATCCCCCCCGCCATGTTGGGTAATCTTGGCAAAGCCAAATATTGGGGTATCTACCTGGAAGGTCTTTAATCGAATTGATACGGATGAATTGTATCACCCTAATACAGTTAAAGTACTAGAGGCATTATCTGAAGGTGATTTTCATAAACTGTGTAACTATATAGGGAATTCATTAGAGCCAATTACTTCCTCTATGCACCCAGAGGTATTTCAAATAAGACGAGCGATGAAGAGTATGGGAGCGAATGGGGTGCTAATGAGTGGAAGTGGACCTACTGTATATGGATTGGTTAAACAAGAGAATAAGGCTCGAAGTATTTATAATGGAATGCGCGGGTTCTGCGCTGAAGTTTATTTAGTTCGGATATTAGGCTGAGTGTTTGCTAAAATGCGTATAAAGGTGGTATATTAAGATATAAATATACGGCTCTGAGGTGTAGTAATGAAAAGGAGTAACCGATTAGTTATTTTAACAGAGTATTTTTTGGAAAACCCAAGAAAACATACTCAATTACCTTTCTTCGTGAATCTATGTGATACTACAAAGTCTTCTGTAAGTGAAGATTTAGATATCATTGAGCATGTCCTAAAAAACCAACAACTAGGGTATCTTGAACGGACAACAGGGGCTGGAGGCGGAGTTAAGTATATCCCAGAGGTTTCGTCAAGCAGAAACAAACAATTTATTGAGAAACTATGTCATGAACTAGAGGATCCTAGTCGTATTCTGCCAGGTGGGTATCTTTATATGAGCGATATTTTAGGAGATCCTAAACAAGTGCGAGAAATTGGACGTGTTTTTGCATCGTGTTTCTCAAAATTGGACATAGATGTAGTAGTAACAGTAGCTACTAAAGGAATTCCTTTGGCATATTCTGTTGCTTCTTTCCTAAATGTGCCAGTTGTGATTGTACGAAGGGATCCGAAAGTAACGGAAGGATCTTCAGTAAGTATTAACTACGTATCTGGATCATCAAAAAAAATACAAACAATGGTGCTACCAAAGAGAAGCTTGAAGGAAGGAAGCAATGTTTGTATTATTGATGATTTTATGAAAGCTGGTGGCACGATAAATGGTATGATCAGCTTATTAGAAGAATTTGATGCAAAAGTACAAGCCATTGGAGTCTTAGCGGAAGCTGATGACGATGAAGAAGAAAGAATTGTTACGGAATATACTTCTTTGATAAAAATATCTAATGTAGATCTATTACATAAAACGATTGATGTTCAGAATGGTAATATTTCTTTAGTATAATGGTAGTAGTTTGATTAAAGGTATTCGTCATGTTTTTTATGGATGCTTTAAGTGTAGGGAGAAAGTCTCTAAACCTTTCTGCCTATTACATATTAAGGGAGCCAAAAAGTCTTAAATATTAAAGACTTTTGGCTCCTTTTTTTTGACAGGCAGGAAAGTAAAAAAATCCTTCCCATCTGGAACTCCAATTTTACCCATCCCGCCGTAAAGATTTGCATAAATGCAATTAAGACAACCGCCCAAATGCTTGCTGAATGCCAAGTTTTCTAAAAGTGGAGAGAGGATATTTTGAAAAATAAATAATCTTTTTTCTATTTTTAGCAGGAATTTAATTAATTTTGTTGAATAAGATTAGTAAGTTAAAGGGAAAAGGTGGTGAGACATCATGGAAGTAACCGACGTAAGATTGCGCCGCGTAAACACAGAGGGCAGAATGCGTGCAATTGCATCTATTACATTAGATCAGGAATTTGTCGTGCACGATATCCGTGTTATTGACGGTAATAATGGCTTATTTGTTGCTATGCCTTCAAAGAGAACTCCAGACGGCGAATTCCGGGATATAGCACATCCAATTAATTCTGGAACACGTGCAAAGATTCAAGACGCAGTGTTAGAAGAATACCACCGTGTGGGTGAGGCTGAAGTTGAATATGAAGAAGCAGGAGCTTCCTAAAATGATCAATAAAAGGGGTCAAATCTTTTAAGTAAGGTTGACCTTCTTTTTATTTACTAAAAATCCCCAAAATATTCCCCCCACAAGACAACATTCACATAAATTGGCAACCATATCCAGAAATTGGGCAAAATAGTAAATATCTAATGATATACATATTATCAATATGTTGAAATCAGAACTTGTTTAGGATATATTTTATTATGGAAAATAGTAATAATTGGAGGTATCCTTATGACGAATCGGTATGCTGTGATTTTAGCAGCTGGTCAAGGTACAAGAATGAAGTCTAAGCTTTATAAAGTTTTACATCCTGTAATGGGGCGTCCAATGGTTCAACATGTAATTGACCAATTAACTCCCCTAAATTTAGATGAAACAGTTACAATTGTTGGCTTTGGTGCAGAAATGGTGAAAGATGTAATCGGAAACCAAAGCAAATTTGTCATTCAAGAAGAACAACTAGGAACAGGTCATGCTGTTATTCAGGCAAAATCATTATTACAGGATAAAGAGGGAACAACTATTGTTGTTTGTGGAGATACTCCATTAATCACAAATGGTACATACGAGGCCCTAATTAAACATCATGAAGGGGAAGGTGCGAGTGCTACCATCTTGACAGCTAAGGCGGATGACGCTACTGGATATGGAAGAGTGATTCGTAATGCGGCGAGCGAAGTGGAACGAATCGTTGAACATAAGGATGCAAATGAGGCGGAACTCCAAGTTACTGAAATTAATACAGGTACATACTGTTTTGATAATCAGGCTTTGTTTCAAGCCTTGAAAGAAGTATCCAATGATAACGCACAAGGTGAGTATTATTTACCAGACGTTATTGAAATATTACGAAATAATTCAAAGAAAGTTACTGCATTTATGACGGATAATTTTAATGAAACACTCGGAGTTAATGATCGTGTTGCTTTAGCTAGGGCGGAAAAAACTATGAAACAAAGAATTAATGAAAAACATATGAGAAATGGCGTATCCATTATTGACCCAGAAAACACATACATTCACCCCGAAGTGATGATTGAACCTGATGTTGTTATATATCCGGGTACGATCATTAAAGGTGCATCCATTATAAAAGAAAATGCCGAAATTGGCCCTAATAGTGAAATAATTAATTGTGAAGTAGGAGAATCTACGGTTATAAGACATAGTGTTGCTAGTGATAGTAAGATTGGTAACCGTGTTAACATTGGTCCGTTTGCACATATCCGTCCAGATTCAACCATTGGACATGGAGCTAAGGTTGGTAATTTTGTAGAAATTAAGAAATCTGTCGTGGGGGAAGGAAGTAAAGCCTCACATTTAAGTTATGTCGGAGATGCACAAGTAGGAAGCAATGTTAATATAGGTTGTGGTACAATTACAGTGAACTATGATGGAGTGAATAAATATTTAACTACTATAGAAGATGATTCTTTTATTGGTTGTAACTCTAATTTAATAGCACCAGTAACCATTGGAAAAGGTTCCTATGTAGCTGCGGGTTCTACCATTACAAAAGATGTCCCAACTGAGGCACTATCTGTTGCTCGGGCAAGACAAACGAATAAAGAAGGCTATGCATCAAAACTAAAAAATAGAAAAAGAGATTAACGGAGGTTCTAATTCATGTCATCTAATTATACCGATGGTTCCTTGAAGGTATTATCACTAAATTCTAATCCTAAATTAGCACAAGAAATAGCTGATCATATAGGAGTATCTTTGGGGAAATGTACTGTTTCAAAGTTTAGTGATGGGGAAGTACAAATCAATATTGAAGAAAGTGTTCGTGGCTGTGATGTTTACGTTATTCAATCGACTTGTGCCCCAGTTAATCAACATTTAATGGAATTGTTAATTATGATAGATGCTTTAAAACGAGCATCCGCTAAATCAATTAATATTGTAATGCCTTATTATGGTTATGCAAGACAGGATCGAAAAGCTCGTGCACGCGAACCAATAGCGGCAAAATTAGTTGCAAACTTAATTGAAACAGCAGGAGCTGATCGTGTTATATCATTAGACCTGCATGCTCCACAAATCCAAGGATTCTTCGATATTCCAATTGATCATTTACAAGGGGTTCCAATCCTTTCTAATTATTTTGAGTCTAAAGGGTTAGATGACGTGATTGTAGTATCACCAGACCATGGTGGAGTTACTCGTGCACGTAAAATGGCTGATCGCCTAAAGGCGCCAATTGGAATCATTGATAAACGCAGACCTCGCCCAAATGTAGCAGAAGTGATGAACATCATAGGGAACATCGAAGGGAAGACGGCAATTTTAATAGATGATATAATAGATACAGCAGGTACGATTACATTGGCTTCAAATGCATTAATTGAACACGGTGCTAAGGAAGTTTATGCTTGTTGTACACATCCTGTGTTATCAGGTCCAGCAATTGAGCGAATTCGGAATTCACAAATTAAAGAATTGGTAGTTACGAATAGTATCCCACTACCACCGGAAAAAGAAATTGAGAATATAACTAAATTATCTGTAGCACCACTTATTGGAGAAGCGATTATTCGTGTTCATGAACTACAATCTGTTAGTATTCTCTTTGATTAAATATTCGTTATTAGGTACACTTGTATAGGAAGGGAATTTTATCCCACCTTAAGCTTCTGGGGAACTCTTCTTTATACATTTTAAAATGTTTAGACTTGCTTAGATAAGGGAATAAATGTATTGGCAATATAATCACTTAGAATATCCAAGGTTTAAGAAAGATGGAATACGTATTTTTAATGTCTAGCGTCATCGCCCAGCAACTAGCAAACTTCACACTTCTTCACTACGATAAGTCAACATCGGTTCGCTTCCAGCTCACCGTGTTTCCTTTATCTCATTGCGAAGTGCTCCAGTTTGTACGTTGCTAACCGGGCGTCTATGCTTTTCTTAATGTATGTTTGATTTCGAAAAAAATTTTGGAGGATGGATAATATGTCAGTGTCATTAAAAGCATCAAAGCGAGAAATCTTAACAAAATCTCAAAATAAAATTCTTAGAGAAAATGGACAAGTTCCAGGTATTGTATATGGAAAAGAGAAGGATCCTCAAACCATATCTGTTGATGAAGTGGAACTAATAAAGGTAATTCGTAGTGAAGGAAGAAATGCTGTTTTATCTTTAGATATTGATTCTGGGGACAAAGTAGATGTGATGTTTCATGAATATCAAGTGAATCCATTAAAAGGTGAATTAATTCACGTTGACTTTTATATGGCGGATATGTCTCAAGCAATTGATGTTACAGTTCCTTTACGATTAGAGGGAGAGCCGAAGCAAGGTATTCTACAACAACCTTTATTCGAATTACAGGTACGAGCGAAACCTAATGATATCCCAGAAGAAATTACTGTTGATGCATCCGGACTTGAAATCGGTGATACAATCACAGTATCTAACATACCTGTATCGGGTGATTTTGAATTATTAGAGGATCCTGAGACAACTGTTGCAAGTGTATTGGCTCCTGATAATGAAGTATCAGAAGAGCATGCTGAAGAAGTGGAAGCTCAAGAATCAGACGAAGAATGAAGCTTGATATGTAAGAATAAATAAATATAATATATTATTTTGTAACGATAACCCTCCTTCAAGAATCGGAATAACCATTCTTATAGGAGGGGTTATTGTATTTTTTCGCAGGTAGGAAAGTATAAAGATTTTTCCCGTCTAGGGTCTGATTACTCGCCCACCGTAAAAATTTGTATAAGTACAACGAAGGCATTCACCCAAAAGCTTGGAGAACGCCAAGTTTTCTAATCAAATTTCCCAATATAATGAGGTAAGTTAGTGAAATGCTATTTTTAAATAGAAAAAAACTAAAAAAAGGAAATAGGGAAAAAATGAAATGTATTGTAGGTTTAGGTAACCCAGGGAAAAAATATGAAAAGACGAGACATAATGTTGGTTTCATGGTTATAGATGAGTTGGCGAATCGTTATAATTGGAATTTAAATAAATCAAAATTTAAGGGAAACTTTTGCGTAGAGCACTTTGAAGGAGAAAAGGTAGTTCTCCTAAAGCCCGAAACATTTATGAATCTTTCAGGTGAATCGATACGAGCCATGATGGACTTTTACAATATGGAACTTGAAAACATAATCGTCATTTACGATGATCTTGATCTTTCTCCTGGAAAAATTAGATTACGTCAAAAGGGTGGTCATGGTGGACACAATGGTGTAAGGAATACAATTGATCACTTAGGGACAAAAGACTTCAAGCGAATTCGTGTAGGTATTGGAAGACCGAAATTCAATATACCTGTTGTAGATTTTGTACTTGGAGAATTTCCAAAGGAAGATGAGGAAGCCATTAAGGCAAGTATTCATAAATCTGCCGATGCTTGTGAAGAATGGCTAAAAGGCAAACCATTTTTGGAAGTAATGAACACATACAACAATTAATAAAAGAAAAGCGCAAGACTTATCGCACAGAGGTGAAGGAAGTCTCGCTACGGCTTTAGCGCTGGAGCTAGACATTTCAGCATCCACAACGGTCTGTACATGTATATTATGATGCAATTAGGTTAAACTTCTTTAATAAGGAATTTGATATTTGAGGAGGAGTTTCTTTGTCAATTGTCTATAATTGCAGACATTGTGGACTAGAGATTGGTAGGCTGGATAATCAAATGATAGATACTTCCTTATTAGGGTTTAATCAATTATCTGCAGAGGAAAAACAAGAGATGATACAATATCGTGATAATGGAGATATCCTTGTACGAACGATTTGTGAGAGTTGTCAAGAAACACTAGGAGAAAATCCACAGTATCACGAGCTTGATTTCTTTATACAATAAAAGAATGCAAGAACAGCTTTGGTTATAGACCAAGGCATTTTTGCGCTTAATTGCAATATAAGAGGTTGTTCAAAAGGAGGATTCATCCTCCTTTTTGAACACGTACGATAAGCGGGGGTATATGATGAAAGGAATTAAACAATATTTACAATCACAAGAAGACATACAATCCGTTATTAACGGAATTACAAGTGGTATGAACGAACAGCTAGTTGCTGGTTTATCTGGTTCCGCAAGAAGTATGCTAGTTTCTGTTATTAACCAATCTATTACAAAACCAGTTTTATTAGTTACACACCAACTTGTACATGCGCAAAGCTTATACGATGATTTGGTCGTATTTGTAGGGGAAGAAAATGTTCATTTATATCCTGTTAATGAATTAATCGCTTCTGAAATCGCATTTTCAAGCCCAGAACTAAGAAGTCAGCGAATTGAGGCATTAACAGAGTGGACGAAAAATAAGTCAGGGATTTTAATTGCTCCTGTAGCCGCTTTAAAGCGTATATTGCCCCCACCAAATTATTGGAATAAATATCAACTAACTTTTACATTAGGCAAGGAAATAGATATAGAAAAATATCTTACATTTTTGATCGATATGGGTTATGAAAGGGCATCAATGGTAACAACCCCAGGTGAATTTAGTAAACGTGGAGGAATTATCGATATCTATCCTCTAACGGAGGAAAACCCCATTCGGATTGAATTATTTGATGAGGAAATTGACTCCATACGTTTCTTTGATGCGGAAACACAGCGTTCTTTATCCAAACTTGATGAAATCATTATAAAGCCTGTTTCAGAATTACTATTAACAGACGAGGATATTATGGCCGCCTCAGGTAAATTAGAAGATGCCTTAGCTATCTCCTTGAAAAAAATGAAAAAGTCAGAAGTTAAAGAGCATCTAATTGAGACGATGGAAGAGGACATTAGTAGATTAAAGAATATTGAGCGGTTTCAGGAAATGTATAAATATATTGGCTATTTTTATGATGAACCTGCTAGTTTATTAGATTACCTTACTAAAGATGGTTTAGTTATTTTAGATGAGATGAGTAGGGTACAAGAAACAGCGGTGAACTTGGATACAGAAGAAGCGGAATGGTACTCAAGCTTATTAGAATCAGGTAAAATGGTTCAGAATAGTAGATTTTCATATGATTGGCAAACTGTTATGGACAATATGTCACAGCAACGATTGTACATGTCTGTATTTTTACGCCATATTCCAAATACAAACCCACAGAACATTGTTAACCTATCTTCCAGGGTTATGCAAGAGTTTCATGGGCAAATGCATTTATTTAAGAATGAATTAGTTCGTTGGGAAAAAGGGGAGTTTTCAGTTGTTATACTTGCTCCAGATGAACAACGAGCAGAAAAAATCCACTCTATTTTAACGGATTATGATATAGATGCAGTTGTTACAAAGGAATTGAAACTTCCAGTAGAAAAGCCAACGATTACAGTTGGGAATATTAGTGGTGGTATTGAACTGCCAATGCATAAACTAGTATTTATAACAGAGAATGAGTTATTTAAAAAACGTGTAAAACGAGCTAGAAGACAGCAAAAGGTTTCTAATGCGGAAAGAATAAAAAGTTACCAAGAATTAAAAGTTGGAGATTATGTTGTTCACGCAAATCATGGGGTTGGTAAATACTTAGGAATTGAAACATTAAAATTAAACAACCTTCACAAAGATTTTATGCTTATTCGTTATTCCGGTGATGATAAGTTATATGTCCCAATCGATCAGATCGACCTTGTACAAAAATATGTCGGGGCAGAAGGGAAGGAACCAAAGCTTTATAAGCTTGGTGGTACAGAGTGGACAAAAGTAAAGAGAAAAGTCCAGTCAAGTGTGGAAGATATAGCGGATGATTTAATTAAGCTTTATGCAGAAAGAGAATCGAGAAAAGGTTATGCCTTTTCAAAAGATACCGAAATGCAACGGGAGTTTGAAGCTTCCTTTCCATACCAAGAAACAGAAGATCAGTTAAGATGTATAGCAGAAATTAAACAAGACATGGAAAAAGATCGTCCAATGGATCGTTTGTTATGTGGGGACGTAGGTTACGGGAAAACGGAAGTTGCCATACGTGCGGCTTTTAAAGCCATTATGGATGGAAAACAAGTGGCCATTTTAGTGCCAACGACCATCTTAGCACAACAACATTATGAAACGATCAGAGAGCGTTTCCAGGGATATCCAATTAACATAGGTTTACTAAGCAGGTTCCGTACAAGAAAACAACAAACCGAGACCATTAACGGAATGAAAAAGGGTACGATAGATATTGTTATTGGCACACATCGAGTATTATCTAAAGATGTTGAATTCCGAGACTTAGGTCTGTTAATAGTGGATGAAGAGCAGCGTTTTGGGGTAAAACACAAGGAAAAGATTAAACAAATAAAATCAAATGTAGATGTTCTAACACTGACAGCCACTCCAATTCCAAGGACATTGCATATGTCCATGCTTGGGGTTCGAGACCTTTCTGTTATTGAAACGCCACCGGAAAACCGCTTCCCTATTCAAACCTATGTAGTGGAATATAACCCGATATTGGTAAGGGAAGCAATTGAGAGGGAAATGGCTCGTGGCGGGCAAATCTTCTTCTTATATAATCGAGTGGAGAATATTGATAAAATAGCTAGAGATTTAGGAATGCTAGTACCGGAAGCAAGAGTTGGTGTTGCTCACGGGAGAATGACAGAAACAGAATTAGAAAATGTTATTGTTAGCTTTTTAGAAGGGGAATATGATGTTCTTGTAAGTACCACGATTATTGAAACAGGGGTGGATATCCCTAATGTAAATACACTAATTATAAGTAACGCGGACCGCATGGGCTTAAGTCAGCTTTACCAATTACGAGGCCGAGTTGGTAGATCTAATCGTGTGGCATATGCATATTTTACGTATCAGAAAGATAAGGTATTAACGGAAGTTGCAGAAAAGAGACTTCAAGCAATAAAGGAATTTACTGAATTGGGTTCCGGGTTCAAGATTGCAATGCGTGATTTATCAATTCGTGGCACAGGGAACTTACTTGGCTCACAACAACATGGATTTATTGATTCTGTTGGATTTGATCTGTATTCCCAAATGTTGAAAGAAGCAATTGAAGCTCGAAAAGCAGGAAAAGACGAAGAGAACATTAAGCCATTCGAACCTGAGCTTTCCCTTAAATTAGATGCGTATATACCAGATGAGTATATAAATGATGAAAGGCAAAAAATCGAGATATATAAACATTTCAATACCTTGGAGACAGGTGAGGAAATAAGTGAATTAAAAGAAGAATTAGTTGATCGCTACGGGGATTACCCAATAGAAGTAGAAAATCTATTTATCGTTTCCGCACTAAAGATGCATTCTAAGAAGGAAAAAGTAGAATCTATCTCAGAAAAAAATAATAAAATTACACTACTCGTAAGTGAAGATAGAAGTCAAGCAATTGACGGGTCAAAATTATTTGAACTAGCAAATCAGTTTGGCCGAAATGTCCAATTAGGAACGGAAAATAATAAGCTTAAGATTACCGTTAAATATACGGATAAAACAAAGGAAAGATATAAAATAGTTGAGGAATTCATAAAAAAATTAAATACAGTGGATAGAAATGGCTAAAAAATTGGTAGGTAATGTATAGTTCTTATTGAGTTGTCTTATACTAAAATCACACCTGGTGGTTATAGAACATCCCGAACATATTTTACAAACGGAAGTAATTGTAATCATCATAGAAAGTGAGGCTACTCAAATGAAAGCAACAGGTATCGTTCGTCGAATTGATGATTTAGGAAGGGTGGTAATTCCTAAAGAGATTAGAAGAACTTTACGGATTCGTGAAGGTGATCCATTAGAGATTTTCGTCGACCGAGAAGGCGAGGTTATACTGAAAAAATATTCACCAATTAATGAATTGGGGCACTTTGCTAAGGAATATGCTGAAGCACTATTTGATTCATTACAAGTTCCAGTACTCATTTGTGACCGTGATGAAGTTATTGCGGTTTCTGGTGAGTCTAAGAAAGATTACTTAAATAAGATTATTAGCTCCGAAATAACAAAGATAATTGAAAACCGTACAAAGGTATTTGAAACAGAAGTAAAAAGTTTAGAAATCTTAGATGGGCATGAACAAGAAATAGACTCTTATTGTGTAAATCCTATTATAGCGAATGGTGACCCGATTGGTTGTGTACTCCTATTTACAAAAGAAGGAAACAAGCTTACCAATGTAGAACAGAAGTCAGCAGAAACTGCTTCAAGCTTTTTAGCAAGGCAAATGGAGTAGAGCAAAATGAGCAAAAATCAGCTTAATCTGGTTTTTGCTTATTTTTAGCAGTGAAATTATAAAAATTCCCCTTGCCTGAATAAGTGCAACTAAGATATAAGTAAGTCAAATGTTCGGTCTACTAATTTAATAAATAAATGATAAAGGTAACTGTGCTATAATTAAAATGGAAATATGAACAATAGAGCTAATAATTACCTGAGGTTATACACAAATGGAAGAAAATAAATCTAATCAGCTAGTTAAGGGAGCGCTACTCTTAACTTTAGCTGGATTAATTAGTAAAATATTAAGTGCCGGATACCGCATACCATTGCAAAACTTAACAGGGGATGTTGGATTTTATATTTATCAGCAGGTGTATCCTTTTTTGGGCATTGCAATGATGTTATCTTTATATGGATTTCCTCAAGCTATATCCAAAATAATAATAGAAATAAAAAAGGAAGGAAAAAGACTATCCTTTACAAGTTTCTATATTCCCATATTTTCCATTTTGTTTATTGTAAATGGTGTTTTTTTTGTATTTTTATTTCTTTTTGCTCATCCATTATCTAATTTGATAGGTGACCCTAATCTAGCTTCCACTTATCAATTTGCTTCATTTACCTTTTTACTAGTTCCTTTTACTGCTTTACTGCGAGGTGTTTTCCAAGGGAATTTATATATGAAACCTACTGCGTATTCCCAAATAGGAGAACAACTCATTCGTGTATTTTTCATCATCATGGCTGCAATACTTATTGCAAATCAAGTATTTGATATTTACATAATTGGAAATGCAGCGGTAATTGCTTCTCTGGCAGGGGCAATAATAGCTATTATTATCCTTTTTATTTTTCTCTTTTTCAAAAAACCTATATCCTTGAGCTCACATCCTATTTCATGGAGTTTTTATGTAAAAACACTTTTAATATTTGGTGTAGTTGCAACCTTAAATCATATGACTTTATTAGTCATTCAATTTGCAGATTCCTTAACATTAGTCTCGGGATTGGTGGATTTTGGTTTAACTACAACCGAAGCAATGGAGGTAAAAGGAGTATTTGATAGAGGTCAACCGTTAATTCAAATAGGAACTGTATTAGGATCATCCTTTGCATTAGCACTCATTCCATCTATTTCAAAAGAAAAATTACAACATCAGAAGGGCGAATTTTACTTTTACATACGGAGTGCATTGCTTTTTAGTTTTTATTTAGCTTTTGCTGCAATGATTGGTTTGATTGTAATACTACCAGAAATTAATATTTTATTGTTTAAAGATGGTAAAGAAACATTTGCTTTACAAATACTTGTTATGTCGCTTTTCTTAAGTTCCTTGGCAATTACGGCGTCATCTATATTACAAGGTTTAGGGTATATTAAACGTACAGCAAGGCTTATAGTTATCATGTTTATCTTAAAGGGGTTATTAAACCTTTGGCTTGTTCCGTTATTTGGGCTTATTGGTGGATCTGTTGCAACGGTAATTAGTTTATTAGGATTACTAGTCATTGTTTTAATAGACATAGAACGAAATTTACCAGAGTTACATTTTCTAAAGAGTATAAAGTGGATAACACTCATAAAATCATCGTTATCGATGATCATCTTTCTTATTGCTGCCAATTTATTCATACAGGATCATTTTCTTGAAAGTCGATTTCATTTATTCCTTTATGTCATAGTTGTTGTTGTAATAGGTGCGAGTATTTTTTTATATACCTTGATAAGAGGAAAGGCACTATCGGAAAGACAATTAAGTTTGTTGCCTAAAGCGTCATGGTTTATTCGTATATATAAAGGAGGGAAAAGTAATGGCAAAAATTGACGTGCTGGGATTAGGCGCTGGGGACATCAACCAGCTCCCATTTGGAATATATAAAAAGCTGAAAAATATGGATGGAGTCATATACACCCGGACATTGGACCATCCTGCTATTAAGGTGTTAAAAGAAGAAGGAGTAGATTTCCAATCCTTTGATTATCTATATGAAGAAGAGGAAACATTTGAAGAAGTGTATAAACGAATAGTTTCTACTTTGACTGAATCTGCAAAAGAATCAACTAATATCGTTTATACTGTTCCGGGCCATCCAATGCTAGGCGAGAGGACGGTTCAATTATTATTGGAGCAAGATGAGGTAGATGTAAATGTCGATGGAGGTCAAAGTTATTTAGATGCCCTTTTTACAGCATTAAGAATTGACCCAATTGAAGGGTTTCAATTTTTAGATGGTACCTCATTTGAAAGAAGTGAAATTTCGTATCGTGGGCATGTAATTTTCTGCCAAGTATATGATCAATTTATTGCATCAGATGTAAAACTTGCTCTATTAGAGGATTTACCACCTGATTATGAGGTCACCATTGTAGAAGCGGCAGGCAGTGAAAAGGAAGTAATTAGAACGGTACCACTAGTAGAGTTAGACCACCAAGTGGAGATAAGTAACTTGACAAGTGTTTATGTTGCACCAGTGCCAAATCATCTATTAAATCATACTTTTGATAATTTTAGAGAGGTTATGAGAAAATTAAGGGCCCCTGATGGTTGCCCTTGGGATCGTGAGCAGACGCATGAGTCATTAAAAGAACATTCCATTGAGGAAATATATGAATTAATCGAAGCTATTGATAATCAAGATGATGAAGGAATCATTGAGGAACTAGGCGATATTTTTATGCATGTTATGTTACATAGCCAAATAGGGGAAGATGATGGGTATTTTACGATAGACGATGTGATTCGTGGAGTTACGAATAAAATGATTTTCCGCCATCCTCATGTGTTTGGTAATGTGTTAGTAGACTCTTCAGAAGAGGTTACGAAAAATTGGGAAGAACTAAAGAAACAGGAAAAGGGAGAAAAACGGAAATCCACTTTAGATGGTGTTCCTAAACCACTACCTGCTTTATTGAAGGCATACAAAATACAAAAGAAAGCTGCGAAGGTAGGATTTGATTGGGATCAGGTATCCGATATATGGGCGAAACTCGATGAGGAAATAAAGGAAGTTAAAGAGGTCATTGCAAAAAATGACAGGGAAGAAATGGAGAAGGAATTCGGTGATGTTCTATTTGTTCTCGCTAACTTAACAAGATTTTATCAAATTAATCCTGAAATAGCATTAGAAAGAACAAATCAAAAGTTTATTTCTCGATTTACTTATATAGAGGAAAAATTAAAGGCTGATGGTGTGGATATAGGACAGGCATCATTGGAATGGATGGATCAATATTGGGATCAAGCGAAGGAAAGAGAGTGATAGGGATGCGGTTGGATAAATTTTTAAAAGTATCAAGAATTATTAAGCGACGTACTCTAGCGAAGGAAGTTGCAGAACAAGGGAGGATAAAAATAAACGGAAATCAGGCAAAGGCCTCCTCTATTTTATCTATAGGCGATGAATTGACCATTCAATTTGGACAAAAGATAGTCACATTTAAGATAAATGATATTCGAGAAACAGTAAAGAAAGATGAAGCAGAGACTCTTTATACATTAGTGAAGGAAGAGAAAATTTAAGTGACTTCCTAAGATGATCAAGAATGCATTTATGAATAAGAATAAAGCAAAAGACTAGTTCTATACTTGTCCCTCCTTTCATAAATTAATAGTGATAAGGAGGGCGTTTTATTATGAATTATTATGAGAATAAGGAAAACGTGACACGTGTACAAACTGATCACTTTTTAAAATTAAATCAAAGAAGAGATTTAGAAATAACTGGGGTTAAAGAAGTCGATAGTTTTGACAATGAAGAGTTCTTACTGGAAACAGTAATGGGATATTTAATCGTACGCGGCCAAAATTTGCAATTGAAAAACCTTGATGTCGGGGAAGGGGTTGTGACGATTAAGGGTAAAATTTATGAGCTTTCCTATGTAGATGATCAGGGGCAGGAGAAAGCTAAAGGGTTCTTTAGCAAGTTATTTAGATGACGATTAGTGTTCAGTTTATGACCATGGTTTCCATGGTTCTAAGTGGCTTTTACTTAGGAATAGCCCTTGATACCTTTCGTCGATTTACTCCATACTGGAAGCGTAAAGTAGTTTTAGCCTACTTGATGGAAATTTGCTTTTGGTTAACCCAAACCGCCATATTATTCTATATTCTATTTCTGGTCAATTCAGGTGAAATTAGGTTCTATATTTTTATTGCCTGCTTATTAGGGTTTGCTATGTACCAAGTATTTGCAGCAACTATATATAAAAAAGTATTAGAGCATATGATTCGAATCGTAACTAATATTTATCTCTTTTGCAAAAGAGTGGTACAAGCTCTTATCGTCCAACCAATCATATGGATTTTTACTTTATTGGTCACGGTCATTTTAGGTGTTGTTCGTGTCATATGGAAAATTATCTTATTTATTTTAAAGCTTCTACTTACTCCAATAGGATGGATTTTAAAAGCCATTTATTCTATACTGCCAAATAGTTTTAAAAACTTTTTAAAGCAAATTGCAGGATTTTATAGTAAAATAAAGAATATATTAGTAAAATGGCTTAATACACTAAAGTCAATGGGGAGGTAGAAGCTTTGTCTTCTCGTAAAACTACCGTTGCTAAAATTGATTCAAGCTATATGGAGCAATATAACACTTACAAAGAAAGACAGAAAAGAAAGAAACAACGGTTAGTTCGTAGGTTAGTCTTATTTGCAGTAACTACGTTAATTATATTTGGTTGCATAGCTGGATACCATATGAAACAGCGTGCAATCTATGCTGAGAAAGTGGAACAATATGAGCAGTTAGAAAAAGAGCTAAAGGAATTAAAGCAATCGGAAAAGAATTTAAAAGAGGAAATTGAATTGCTTAACAATGAGGATTACGTTTTGGATATTGCCAGAACAAATTACTTCTTATCTAAAGAAGGGGAATTGATCTTTACTATCCCAGATGAAGAACCATCATATTGACACTTTTTCATTTGATTAATATACTATAAGTGAACTTCAAGTATAGGGGTGTGAAACCCCATAACTGAAGTATCATTTTATCTAATCTTTTAAGGAGGAGCATTTTTTTTATGTCAATCGAAGTAGGCAGCAAGCTGCAAGGAAAGGTAACTGGAATCACTAATTTTGGTGCATTTGTTGAACTTGAAGAAGGTAAAACAGGTCTTGTTCATATTAGTGAGGTTGCCGACAATTATGTAAAAGACATTAACGACCATCTAAAAGTTGGGGACGAAGTAGAGGTAAAAGTCATTAATGTCGAAAAGGATGGGAAAATTGGACTTTCTATTAAGAAAGCAAAAGACCGTCCAGCCCGTCCAAAAGTAAAGAAAGAACGCCAAGAGAACTTTGAAGCTAAAATGAGCCGCTTTCTCAAAGATTCTGAGGATCGTTTAGCCTCTTTGAAAAAGCATACTGAATCCAAACGTGGAGGTCGAGGTGCTAAGCGAGGCTAGCAGTTGCTGTCTATGAATTGTAGCGAATGCTCTTGTATATATTAAGAAACTAAGGCATTTACTCACTGTGAAGTTGGGAAAATGCCTTAATTTCATTTAAGAAGGAAGAACGTTTTTATCTCACCTATCCATCTAAAAATATCTTCTTACCAAAAAAACAGCTATCACAATTGTGATAGCTGTTTTTTTACGTTCAGCTTCAGCGCCCAGGTACTAGGGAATTTCTTAACTAGAAGCTTGCGCTTTCGTTATGATAGCGGCGGAGGGGATCGAACCCACGACCTCACGGGTATGAACCGTACGCTCTCGCCAGCTGAGCTACGCCGCCAAAATGCCAACAAAAAATATAATACTATATACCGTTACTCCTGTCAATGGAAAATACATAGATTGAATATTCAATTATATGATATGAAAAACATGTATAAATATGATAGAGAATAAAGCTGATGTTACTTAATTCGTCAAGTCGGAATACAATTCGCCAAAGATTGAAGAAAAAAAGGTCTATAAATTATGAAATAAATGATTAGATTGTTCATGAAGTATAGATAGAATCAAGTGAAACCAATACATTACTAGGACTGTGCTAGAATGTTGGATTTTGCCTATTATTTAGAAAGAAGTCGAACGAATCTTTAACTTTACTCCGTTGTTTTGACAAAAAAACAAGACATATTGTGGTTTACTAATAGAAAAGATAGGAGTGGTTATATGATGAGTTCTATCCCAAAAATAGAATCGAGCGGATTTGGTTTAGATAAGAATAAAAGGATAGGCAAGTTTCGTAAAAGACTACTATTGAAATGTAAGTCTCAATTATTTGAAAAAGGTTGGTTATTTTTTCTAGTTGGCTTTCTATTAGGAAGAGCAGTTATCTTAACAGAGGTTTCTCCCTTTGCAGTTGCATTTTTGGCTACAATTTGGTTCGTTGATCGAACGAAAGCCCTACCAACAATGCTTGCTATTCTAGTAGGGTCTGTTAGTTATTCTTTCACACATAGTCTATTCCTAATAATGGCTATGACTGTATTTATCTTTTTAGCAGCCATATTCAAGAATAAAAAGAGTCAGCAAATTCTAGTGCCTTTATTTGTATTTCTATCAACTATTTTGTCTCGAGTATTTCTTTATTCTTTCCAAAATCAATTAACTTCTTATGAATGGGTGCTTTTGGCAATTGAAGGAGTATTAGGGACGGTACTAGTATTAATCTTTATGCAAAGCATTCCGCTAATATCACCAAAAAGATATAAATCAACTTTAAAAAACGAAGAAATTGTTTGCATGATTATTCTTATTGCTTCAATTTTAACTGGAACAATAGGTTGGGAAATTTACGGTGCTTCTATTGAACAAGTTTTCTCTCGATATTTTGTTTTATTGTTTGCCTTTGTAGGCGGTGCGGCGATTGGGTCAACAGTTGGTGTAGTAGCTGGATTAATTCTATCTTTAGCAAGTGTGGCTAATCTCTATCAAATGAGTCTTTTAGCCTTTTCGGGATTACTTGGTGGCCTATTAAAAGAAGGAAAAAAAATAGGTGTAGCTATCGGCTTGCTTGTTGGTACCTTCTTGATTGGAATTTATGGTAGCTCAAGTGAGTTAATCCCTTCTCTTATTGAATCATTAATTGCTATTACCTTATTCTTTCTTACTCCTGCTTCATGGTCTAATAGGATTTCTAGATATATCCCAGGAACAGAGGAATACACACATGAGCAAGAGCGTTATTTACAAAAGGTGCGAAATGTAACCGCTAAACGTGTAGAACAATTTTCAGGTGTGTTTCACGCATTATCAAAAAGTTTTGATACGACGGAAATTTACGCAGTGGATGAAGCAGAGAAAAGGAGGGAAACCGATTATTTCCTATCTCAGGTAACAGAAAGAACATGCCAATCATGTTTTATGAAAGACAGGTGCTGGCAAAAGGAATTTGATTCAACATATTCTTTAATGGAAGAAATGAAAGATGATATGGAAGACGGTAATGCTCCTAATCACAAAGTAATACGGGAGTTTGAAAACCATTGTGTAAAATCCAAAAAAGTCATCGATGTCATGCGGGAAGAGATCACTTTATTTGAAGCGAATCGAAAACTCAGACAGCAAGTTATGGAAAGTAAGCGTTTAGTTGCGGATCAGTTACAAGGTGTTTCAGAGGTTATGGGTGACTTTGCCAAAGAGATTTTAAAAGAAAGGCAAAATAACGAAATACAAGAGGAGCAAATGATCCAAGGATTAAAAGCGATGGGAATTGAACTGGAGAAACTCGATATTTATTCTTTAGAAAAGGGAAATGTTGATATTGAAATGAAGGTTTCCTTCTATAATTATCATGGAGAAGGACCAAAATTAATTGCTCCTGTATTATCCGATATCTTAAGTGAAATGGTTGTAGTGAAACAGGAAGACATTTCTCCGTTTCCCAATGGTACAAGCTATCTAGCTTTTGGATCTGCAAGGGAGTTTGTAGTAACAACTGGTGCAGCAAATGCTGCAAAAGGTGGCGGATTCATATCTGGTGACAGTTATACGACTATTGAATTGGGAGCTGGTAAATATGCGATGGCAATAAGTGATGGAATGGGAAATGGTAAACGTGCCCGAGAAGAAAGTGTAGAGACGCTAAGATTACTTCAACAAATTTTACAGACTGGGATACCAGAAAAGGTTGCCATTAAGTCCATTAATTCTATTCTATCATTGCGAACTACTGATGAAATGTTTGCAACATTGGATCTAGCAGTTATCGACTTGCATAATGCTTTTGTTCAGTTTCTTAAGATTGGATCCACACCAAGTTTTATCAAAAGAGGGGAGGATGTCATTAAAGTAGAAGCAAGTAATCTACCAATAGGAATCATACAAGATTTTGATGTGGATATTGTAAGTGAACAACTAATGTCAGAGGATCTACTTATTATGATGAGCGATGGCATATTTGATGGCCCAATGCATGTTGAAAATACCGATATGTGGATGAAGAGGAAACTTAGGGAAATAGCAACGGACGATCCACAGGAAATTGCAGATCTGTTGTTAGAAGAGGTGATTCGAACAAAATCTGGAACAATAGATGACGATATGACGGTATTAGTGGCTAAGGTAAATAAAAATAAACCAAAATGGGCTTCAGTCCCAATGTATCATACCAAAGCATTATAAGGAGTGTAAATAATTTGATAAATAACGTAATAACAACGTTTATAATCGCTTATATTTATTTTATTCGTGCGAAACAAATAGAAACATTGATTCAGTCGGGATTAAAGCAAATGTCTAATATTAAGGATAAAGTAATTGCAAATATAAATATTGGGAAAATGACCTTCATTTATGTAAATGCTCTCTTAAGGGGGGGCGGAACAATGGAGCTAAAACGATATTTACATTTAACTACAGATGCGCGTGCGAGAGGGAGTCCGTATGCGAAAATCTAGAATGCTAGACCATCCATACCGAAGCTTTATGAATGTATAAAACCTCTCTACCTTGGCGATGATGCTAGTGAATGAAAAGGGAGGTTTTTTTCTTGAAAAAAGGGACGTTAAAGCAGATTTTACTTATAACAGATGGTTGCTCCAATAAAGGTGAAGATCCCGCTGGGGTAGCAGCTCTTGCTTATGAACAAGGAATAACGGTGAATGTGATTGGGATTTTAGAAAATAATCAATCAGAGGATGTAGGAGGTCTAAAAGAAGTAGAAGATATTGCTCTTTCAGGTGGTGGTGTGAGCCAAATTGTTTATCCAGAAATATTATCTCAAACCGTGCAAATGGTTACGCGTCAAGCAATGACTCAAACAATACAGGGATTTGTAAATAAAGAGTTAAAGCAGATATTAGGTTCCAATCAATCGATAGAGAATATAGATCCGGAAAAACGTGGAGAAATCATGGAAGTAGTAGAGGATTTGGGAGAATCAAGTGATTTAGAGGTTGTAGTACTAGTAGATACAAGTGCAAGTATGCATGACAAGCTTCCTACGGTAAAGGAATCATTAATCGATTTATCTATTAGTCTGAATTCCCGAATTGGGAAAAATCGTTTTTGTATTTTTAGCTTTCCTGGAAAAAGAAAAGATATACAGAAGATTTTAGACTGGTCACCACAATTAAATTCTATTTCAGAAGTCTTCCCTAAATTAACAAGTGGTGGAATAACACCTACAGGACCAGCATTACGTGAGGCGATGTACCAGTTTAGTAAAAAAAGCTTATTAAGGAGCTTAAGAAATGAGAGCGCAGACGTGGAAGAATTCGGGTATTGATCTTAAGCCTGGAACGAAAATTACAGGAAAGTGGTATAAAAATCAATACCTTATAAGAGGAAAGCTTGGGAAGGGTGCAATAGGTACTGTTTATTTATGTGAATCGGGTGGAAAATTAGCTGCCCTTAAGATAAGTGATAAAGGTACTTCTATGACTGTTGAAGTAAACGTATTAAAGTCGCTCGGTCAGGTCCAAGGAACTAGGCTTGGGCCTTATTTATTGGATGTAGATGATTGGGTATCACCAAATGGAACAACGTACTCCTTCTATGTTATGGAATATTTAAAAGGAGAATCCTTGTCCCTTTTCGTCAAGAATAACGGAAATGTTTGGATAGGGGTGTTTCTTCTTCAACTTCTTGAGGATTTAGAACAACTCCATCAATCAGGATGGGTTTTTGGTGATTTAAAACTGGATAATTTAATTGTTCTTTCATCTCCTACAAGAATACGATGGGTTGATGTTGGAGGGACAACTCAAACAGGAAGAGCAATAAAGGAATACACGGAGTTTTATGATAGGGGTTACTGGGGATTAGGAACAAGAAAAGCAGAACCAAGTTACGATTTATTTTCCTTAGTAATGGTTTTTCTCCATCTTTATTATCCACAAAGATTTGAAAGAACGACACAATCCGAGAAACTTCTCTTCAAAAAGATAGATCAAGTTAAACAATTACAGCCTTATCGTAATCCATTGAAAAAAGCTATTGCAGGAAAATACAGGACGAGTTCCGAAATGAAAAATGATGTTCTTCAAATCGTTTATCAATCGCAAAATAAAAGTAGGTTAAAGAAAAAAGGCAATCAAAAAATATCGAATATTCCTTTCTACATAGAAATGGGAGGAATCTCGATTGTTGCTATTGGATTTTATATTCTGTCTTTGATTTTTTGACACTTTAGTTGAGGATATCCTTCCTTTTTCTATATAATAGTAAGTAGAATCAATAGTTTGCTAATTTAGTGGGGTTTACGTATGGAAAAATCTGTTTTGAAGTTTATAAACCAACATCAATTAATAAAGAAAGGAGCAACTGTGTTAGTTGGAGTATCTGGTGGAGCAGATTCCATGGCCTTGCTCCATTTTCTACATAGTAATCGAAATAGATGGGAAATTAATGTGATTGCTATCTCTGTTGACCATCAATTAAGGGGGGAAGAGTCACTTTTAGATTTAGAATTTGTCCGTGATACATGTAACAAATGGGAAATCCAATTTGTTTCTGGATCTTTAGATGTTAAAACATATAAAGAAAAAGAACGTTTAGGTACAGAGTTAGCAGCCCGAAGGTTAAGATATGAATTCTTTTCCAGTCAAATGGAAACCTTTCAAGCAGATTATTTAGCATTGGGTCACCATGGAGATGATCAAATTGAAACGATGCTAATGAGCCTTACAAGGTCCGCCTCATCAACAGCCTTCTCCGGTATCCCTGTGAAGCGAGAGTTTTCAACTGGATGGATTATACGTCCGTTCTTATGTTTAACCAAATTAGATATTGAAAACTATTGTAAGGAAATGAATATTAAACCTCGAATTGATGAAACGAATTTCGATACTGCCTATACCCGAAATTATTTTAGAAAATATATTCTTCCATTAATAAAAGAGAAAAATAATAATATACATACTACCATACAACATTTAAGTGAAACCCTTTACGAAGATGAAAAGTACCTTCAGGAGAAGGCATTGGAAATGGTAAAAAATGTAGTGGAATTTAATGCTAAAAGGAATACAGCAACCTTTCAAATTCAAACATTTAAAACGAAGCCCCAAGCTTTACAAAGGCGTGCGCTTCATCTAATATTAAACTATCTATATAATGATTTACCATCTAATTTGTCATATATTCATGAGGAAGAATTCTTTTCATTATTATATTCGGAAAAGGCGAATAACCGTATTAACTTTCCGTTACAATTAAGAGTAGAAAAATCATATGAAAAAATAATTTTTCGATTTTCCCGTCCAATGAATGAAGAAGATAATTCCTTCCATGAGCTGTTAACTATTCCCGGGGAAGTTACATTACCTGATGGATCGGTAATATCTGCACAAATTAATAGGAATAAAGAACAAAATAAAGTTACACATGGGTTTTATTCAAGTCAAGTTGCGTTACCATTACATATTCGCACGAGAAGGCCTGGGGACCGCATGACTTGGACAGGTTTAAATGGCAGTAAGAAAATAAAGGATATTTTTATCGATGAGAAGATTCCCATTGATAAACGGAATAGTTGGCCCATTTTAGTTGATAATAAAGGTGAAATTTTATGGCTTATCGGCTTAAAGAAAGGAAACCCAAAAACAACTCAAATGGAAGGGCAATGGATTCAAATACAATACACAGCAGCTAACTACTAGGAGGATATGGATGCAAAACGATTATATTCATGAAGATATTGAAAAGGTCTTAATATCGGAGGAGGAAATAAAGTTAAAATGCAAAGAATTAGGTCAACAACTTACAGAGGAATATAAAGAGAAGTTCCCGTTGGCAGTAGGAGTTTTAAAAGGTGCCTTACCTTTTATGTCTGATATTTTGAGGAATATGGACTGTCATGTTGAAATGGATTTTATGGATGTTTCAAGTTATGGAAATGAAACAAAATCTTCCGGAGAAGTGAAAATTGTTAAAGACCTAAATACAAAAGTAGAAGGCCGAGACTTAGTCATTATTGAAGATATTATTGATAGTGGTTTAACATTAAGCTATCTTGTAGATTTATTTAAATATCGTAAGGCGAATTCTATTAAAATTGTTACATTATTGGATAAGCCAGAAGGAAGAACTGCAAACATAAAAGCAGATTTAGTTGGATTTAATGTTCCGAATGAGTTTGTAGTTGGTTATGGCTTGGATTATGCGGAAAGATACCGTAATTTACCGTACATAGGTGTTCTTAAACCAAAAATATATGGTGGAGAATAAGATTATTTGTCTTACTGACTAATTGGAGATAGAAGAAAGATCTCACTGAATAAATCTCACTATATTATTTATTGAATGTTTTAGGTAAATTAGTTGTAAATAAAGTTTTCCATATGATACGATGAACTATAGTTTTCCCCATACGGGAGGAGGTACGAAATGAATCAGATCTTTCGGAATGTGTTCTTTTGGATACTTATTTTCTTTGTAGTAATCGGAGTCTTTGGCGTATTCAAAGGACAAGGTGAAGATAGAGAACAATTTGATGTAAGGGAATTTATGGATGAATTAAATGCCGGAAATGTTGATGAAATGACTTTGCAACCGGCAAATGGAATTTACCGTATTACTGGTGAATTAAAAGATAAAACAACATTTGTTACACAAGTACCTGACAATACAAATGTTATTTCTCAAGTTACGGAAACAGCAACAGATCAAGGAGTTCTTCAGGTTGCGGAGGAAGAACAACCTAGCCCTTGGTTAACTTTCTTAACTGGAATCCTTCCTTTCTTGTTGATTGGACTATTTATATTATTTATTTTTAGTCAAGCTCAAGGCGGTGGCGGCGGTGGTCGCGTAATGAACTTCGGTAAGAGTAAGGCTAAAATGTATACAGAAGAGAAGAAAAAGGTTCGTTTTAAAGATGTTGCAGGTGCAGATGAGGAAAAACAAGAACTTATTGAAGTGGTTGATTTCTTAAAAGACCCACGTAAATTCTCAGCTGTTGGTGCACGTATACCTAAAGGGGTTCTACTTGTTGGCCCTCCTGGAACAGGTAAAACATTACTTGCTCGTGCTGTTGCAGGTGAAGCGGGTGTTCCGTTTTTCTCCATCAGTGGTTCAGACTTTGTTGAAATGTTCGTTGGGGTAGGTGCTTCCCGAGTACGTGATTTATTTGAGAACGCGAAGAAAAATGCTCCTTGTATTATATTTATAGATGAAATTGATGCAGTTGGTAGACAACGTGGTGCTGGCCTTGGTGGTGGCCATGACGAACGTGAACAAACTCTTAACCAATTGCTAGTGGAAATGGACGGTTTTGATGCAAACGAAGGAATTATTATTATCGCTGCAACAAACCGTGCGGATATATTAGACCCAGCGTTATTACGTCCTGGACGTTTTGACCGTCAGATTACAGTAGACCGTCCAGATGTAAACGGCCGTGAAGCTGTACTTAAAGTACATGCTAGAAATAAACCGTTGGATAAATCAGTGGATTTAAGAACAATTGCGATGAGAACCCCAGGCTTCTCTGGCGCAGATTTAGAAAATTTACTGAACGAAGCGGCATTAGTTGCTGCACGGGATGATAGAAAGACAATTAATAAAGATGATATTGATGAAGCGACAGACCGTGTTATTGCAGGTCCAGCTAAGAAGAGCAGGGTCATTTCTAAGAAGGAAAGAAATATCGTTGCTTACCATGAGAGTGGACATACAGTTATCGGTATGGTTCTTGATGAAGCCGATATGGTGCATAAGGTAACGATTGTACCCCGTGGGCAAGCTGGCGGATATGCAGTTATGCTTCCTAAAGAAGACCGTTATTTCATGACAAAACCAGAATTATTCGATAAGATAACAGGGCTACTCGGTGGACGAGTGGCAGAAGAAATTATTTTTGGCGAGGTAAGTACCGGTGCTCATAATGACTTCCAACGTGCTACAAATATTGCGCATAAGATGATTACTGAGTATGGTATGAGTGATAAAATTGGTCCGCTACAATTCTCTAGCGGTGGTGGCGGTAATGTATTCTTAGGTCGTGATATTCAGAACGAACAAACCTATAGTGATACAATCGCTTATGAAATTGATAAAGAAATGCAAAACTTTATTAATCATTGTTACGACCGAGCTAAAAAGATTCTTACTGAGCATAAAGAACAATTAGAATTAATCGCACAAACTCTACTTGAAGTAGAAACATTAGAAGCGAAGCAAATTAAATCTTTATTTGAAGAAGGAAAAATGCCAGACCCTGACGTCATCGATCATAAGGAAGATGTGAAAGTAAACATTAACTCTAAAGATGATGAGAATGTGGTAGGTTCTTCATATGAAGAGGCGAAAGCTAAAGTTGAAGAAGCTAAGGATAAAGAAGGAAGCGAGTCAGAAACCAAAGCTTCGGATGAAGATAAAGATAATAAATAAGATCAAAACAGTCACTTTTATTAAAAGTGGCTGTTTTTGTTTTATTTAGCAGGTAGGAAATCTTTCCGGTTTAGGACTCCAATTACTCGCCTACATAAAGATTTGCCTAAGTTCTCTTAAACCGCTTAGACCACGCTTTTTGTTTTGAGAGCAAATTATGGTATATTTTACACGTATGTATCGGTATTTTTAAGGAGTAATAGTGTAAGAATAGCTCAAGAAAGGTTTGGTAGAAATGCTTTTTGTTATAGATGTGGGAAATACAAATACAGTATTAGGTGTTTTTGAGGACGACACGTTAGAATACGAGTGGCGTATAAAAACTGATCGATATAAAACAGAAGATGAATTTGGAATGTTAATCCAATCGCTTTTTGAATTTAAGAATCTTAAGTTTACAGATATAGATAGCATTATAATCTCCTCTGTAGTCCCACCAATCATGTTCTCTTTAGAAAAAATGAGCCGTGATTATTTTAATCTAGAACCACATGTTATAGGTAAAGAAAGCTTCAGTAAGTATTTGAAAATGAATTACCCTAATCCAAAGGAAATTGGAGCGGACCGTGTCGTAAATGCGGTTGCTGCTATAGAAGAGTATGGCGGGCCACTTATTGTAATCGACTTTGGAACTGCCACTACCTATTGCTATATTAATGAAAAAGAAGAGTATTGTGGGGGTATTATAGCCCCAGGTATGAATATATCGATGGAGGCCTTGTATACTAAAGCATCTAAACTTCCAAGGATTGAGATCGAATCTCCAGATAGTGTACTTGGAAAAACAACAATCGATGGCATGAAATCTGGTATTTATTATGGAACCATAGGAATGATAGATGGAATCGTAAACCGAATGAAAGATGAACTAAACACATCACCAAAGGTTATTGCAACTGGCGGTCTATCTCAGTTAATAGCGGAGGACTCTACTACAATTGATGAGGTGAATCCGCATTTAACGTTAAAAGGTTTATACATTATTTATAAAGAAATCGCCAAAGAAAACGATCATTAAAGGAGTCGAATATAAATGAAAGATTATTTGATAAAAGCAACAGCGTTCAACGGAATGATTCGTGCTTATGCAACTTCAACAACGGAGATGGTAGAAGAAGCTAGAAGAAGACAAGACACATGGGCAACGGCTTCAGCTGCATTGGGAAGAACTCTTACCATTACGGCAATGATGGGAGCCATGTTAAAAGGAGAAGACTCGATTACGGTTAAGGTGGAAGGAGATGGGCCAATCGGTGCAATTATAACAGATGGAAATGCGAAAGGAGAGGTTCGTGGATACGTAATAAACCCACATGTAGATTTCGACTTAAATGAAAAAGGAAAATTAGACGTAAGACGAGCTGTAGGTACACAAGGTAGAGTAAGTGTTATTAAAGATTTGGGACTTAGAGATTACTTTACAGGAGAGGTTCCTATTATTTCTGGGGAAATAAGTGAAGATTTCACCTACTATTTTGCTTCATCGGAACAAGTCCCAAGTGCTGTTGGAGCAGGAGTGCTTGTTAATCCTGATCATACCATTTTAGCTGCTGGTGGATTTATCGTTCAAGTTATGCCAGGTGCGGACGAAGAACTGGTTAATAAGTTAGAGAAAAGGGTGAATAGTATCCCTGCTATTAGTACATTAATTAGAGAAGGAAATACACCAGAACAAATCTTAGAACGTTTATTGGGTGAAGGTGAAGTTAAGTTTCATGAAAAAATGCCAGTTGAGTTCCGTTGTAAGTGTTCTAAGGAGAGAATCGCTAATGCAATCGTTGGACTGGGAAATGAGGAAATTCAGAGTATGATAGACGAAGATCAAGGGGCTGAAGCTAGTTGTCACTTTTGTAATGAAAAATACCATTTTACAGTTGAAGAATTGGAAGAGCTGAAACGGTAATGAAAGGGGCCCATAAAAAATGTCCAAAAGATTACTGATCAGTATTATCGTTGTTCTTCTAATTACCAATATTGCAACATTAGTCATGTTGAATCAAGGTCATCAGGTAGCGATTGACAGTAATCATGAGAGGCTTTCCGCACGGGATGTCGTGGCAGAAATAAATGGGGAAGAAATTACTTATATAGAATGGATTAATTCATTAATCAATAGGAACGGAAAGAGTCAACTAAAAACATTAATTAATCAAGAAGTCGTACATCAATTAGCTGATCAATATCATATTGAAGTTGACGAAAAGATAATTAAAAGAGATATTTCTCTTTTGACATCAATGCAAGGAATAATGACAAAGGAAGAGGCCAAAAGGTTAGAAAGAGATTTACGAAACGATATCATTTATCGTTATCAATTGGAGAGACTATTAGCGATGGATCATTCCGTAACGGAAGAAGAAGTACAGACCTATTATCAAAAGTATAAAAGTCAATACAATTTTTCTGAAGCAATGCAAATCTCACATATTCTCGTTGATAATGCTAGGATAGCTAATAAGGTAAAAAAAGAACTAGATGAAGGAGCAACTTTTTCATTGCTGGCTAAAGAATACTCAAAAGATAAAGAAACAAGAAGTAATGGCGGTTATATTGGCTTTATTCATACTAAAAGTCAGTTTTTCCCTAATGGTTATGAGAGTGTAGCGCGAACCATGAATGAACATTCTTATAGCGAGCCATTTCAAACGGAAAATGGGGTGGCTATTATTTATTTACACCGTAAACTACCATCTATTGAGTTTTCATATGAAGAATCAAAGCCTTATATAGAAAGTGAATTAGCCTTAGAGCAATTAGATCAAACTCTTTCTGCTGAAGCATTATGGGAACAGTTAAATGTGAAGTGGATATATGATTGATCATAAGTCATTTGAGATTTTCCAGCTTTTTAGTTGACAGAATGGAATAAAAGTTATAAATTAATCATATAAGAATACTAGGATTAGGATGAGGAGGAATTTTTGTGAGAGTGGCGGATTCGATAACAGGATTAATTGGAGAAACTCCAATTGTTAAATTAAATAATATGACAGATGAGAATAGTGCAGATATTTACTTGAAGTTAGAATTTTTTAATCCAGGTAGTTCAGTGAAAGATCGTATTGGCTTGGCTATGATTGAAGCAGCTGAAAAAGAAGGAGTATTAAAACCTGGTGACACCATCATTGAACCAACCAGCGGAAATACTGGTATTGGTTTAGCGATGGTTGCGGCAGCAAAGGGATATAAAGCAATCTTAGTGATGCCAGATACAATGAGTATGGAACGACGTAATTTATTACGTGCTTATGGGGCGGAGCTTATTCTAACTCCTGGTGCAGATGGAATGAAAGGTGCAATTGCCAAGGCTGAAGAGTTACAGAAGGAAAAAGGCTACTTTGTTCCACAACAATTTAATAATAAAGCTAACGTTGATGTACATGAACGTACTACTGGTAAGGAAATCGTGGAGCAAATGTCTGATGGGCTAGATGCATTTATTGCAGGTATTGGTACTGGTGGAACTATCACAGGTGCTGGTAAAGTCCTAAGAGAAAAATTTAAGAACATAAAAATATATGCTGTTGAACCTTCAGCATCACCGGTTTTATCTGGTGGTAACCCAGGCCCACATAAAATCCAGGGTTTAGGAGCAGGATTTGTACCTGAAATTTTAAACACGGATATATATGATGAAATTATCCAGATTGAGAATGAGGAAGCATTTGAAACTTCACGCCAAGTGGCAAAAACAAACGGAATTTTAGGTGGTATTTCAGCGGGTGCTGCAGTTGCTGCAGCTAAAAAAGTAGCGAAAGAATTAGGTAAAGGTAAAAAGGTATTAGCAATCATTCCAGATAACGGGGAACGTTACTTGTCGACACCACTTTACCAATTTGATGAAGAAAATTAAGAGCAAAGGCGCAAGCGCCCACAAGGGTATAAGTGCGACTAACCATCAGTGGGAGATGGAGGAAAGCCTCTACTGATGGAAGTCTTCTTTATACTTTCTATGAAGAAGGACAAAGGATTAGTTTAGACTACAATCCTTTGTCCTTCTTCGTTTCCAAGGAGAAAGCTGGAAGGAGCTTTATATAGTATGATAGGATTAAATAAAAACATATCGGAAGAGGGACAGTGAAATGGAATTAAAGACAGCAACCAAAACACTGCATTTGTCTAAGCGAACACACATTATGGGAATATTGAATGTTACTCCGGATTCTTTTTCTGATGGAGGAAATTATACAACCATTGAGAAAGCAATAGGACAGGCCAAAAGAATGGAACAAGAAGGTGCGGATATTATAGATATAGGTGGAGAGTCAACACGACCCGGTCATATCCCTATATCGTCCAAGGAAGAAGTTGAAAGGGTTGTACCTGTCATTAAGGCAATTAAGGAGCATGTTAATTTACCCATCTCTATAGATACATTTAAAGCAGAAACAGCCCGACATGCTGTTGAAGCGGGTGCAGATATGATTAATGATATATGGGGAGCAAAGAAAGATCCAGAAATTGCAAATGTTGCAAGAGAATATAATGTGCCAATTATTCTAATGCATAATCGTGACAATGAAAATTATCAAACCCTTATTGATGATATGAAAAAAGATTTAGAGGGAAGTATTGAAATAGCTTTAAAAGCTGGTGTACGAAGGGAGAATATTATTCTCGATCCAGGAGTAGGATTCGCGAAATCCGGAACAGATAATTTAGTGGTAATGAATAACTTGGAACAGTTTGTACAAATGGGTTATCCACTTTTATTAGCTACTTCCCGTAAAAGATTTATCGGTAGTACTTTAAATATTACGGAGCCAACCAAGCGTGACATAGGGACAGGCGCAACGACATGCCTAGGAATCGTTAAAGGGGCTCATATGGTTCGTGTTCATAATGTGAGACTGAATGTGGAGCTTGCAAGAATGATGGACACAATGCTTCGTGAAGGGAGAAGATAACTTTGGATAAGATTTTATTAAACCAGTTACAGTTTTATGGTTTCCACGGATTAATGCCAGAAGAAAAAAGATTAGGCCAACGATTTATTGTAGATATTGTGTTATACACTGATTTACGTAAAGCTGGTCAAACAGATGATATGTTAGATTCTATTCATTATGGCGAGGTATATGAAATGGTAAAAAGAATTGTGGAAGGGGAATCCAAAAACTTACTTGAGGCTGTGGCGGAGGATATAGCCAATGCGCTACTTTCATCTTTCAATCGTTTAAATGCTTGTACGGTAAAAGTAATTAAGCCAGATCCACCAATTCCGGGACATTATGAATCTGTTGAAGTAGAGATATATAGGGAGAAAGTAAAATGAATCAAGCATATATATCGTTAGGAACGAACATAGAACCACGAATAGATTATTTAGAGGATGCCTTAAAATTACTTGAGGAAAATGAAAATATAACCATCAAAGCCCAATCATCCGTTTATGAAACAGTGCCAGTTGGGTATACAGACCAAAATGACTTTTTAAATATCGTGATTGGTATAGTAACATCCCTTTCATCCATGGAACTTCTTAAATATTGTCAAAGTATTGAAGATAAGTTAGGTAGGAAGAGAGAGATACGTTTCGGTCCAAGAACAATTGACCTTGACATTTTAACGTATAATAACGAAAATAGTACAGTAGAAGAATTGCTTATTCCGCATCCTAGAATGCATGAGCGTGCATTTGTACTTATTCCATTACATGAAATTGCCCCTGATTTTATGATTCCGACTTGGAATAAGTATCCAGGAGATCTACTTAGTAAACTTCAAGAGGCAGACATAAAGGGAGTAAGGAAATGGATTCGAAGCGAATTGGAAGAAGAATAAAAGCCTTTCGTAAATTAAAAGGGTATACCCAAATTGATTTTGCAAAGGAATTAAATGTTTCTATTTCTCAAATTGGAAATGTGGAAAGAGGGACAAAACCTGTAACAGACGAATTAATGAATCAAATTGCGGATGTTCTTGATATACCAAAAGAGGAAATTACAATGGAGTAATTTATAAAGAAAATAACCTCGTTGAATCACGTGATCAATTATTACATCCTTATATAACTATGTAGAAAAGTTGAAGCTGAAAGTAAAGTTTCATACCTTCTTTTCTACCAAGAAATCTGCCAGCGGCTTTACTGGCAGCTTTTTAAATAAATATGATGAAGTACATACCATACAATTGAAGTATTTAAAATAAATCAAAAGGTTATAATGCGTTAGAAGATAAGGTTTTAATTCGATATACGTGAATAAACTGTTTTTTTCTTATATACTTACACCTATAATAGGACTGGAGGGTTTATTGTGTCAGAAGAGTTAAATGAACAGATGCTTGTAAGACGTGGGAAGCTAAATGACTATTTAGAAAAAGGTTTAGATCCATTTGGAAGTAAATTTGAAAGAACCCATTTAGCGAAGGATATAATAGAGAAGTTTGAATCTTCTTCTAAAGAAGAATTAGAAGAAGTTAAAGAAGAAGCTACGGTTGCCGGAAGAGTCATGACAAAGCGAGGAAAAGGAAAAGCTGGCTTTGCACATATTCAAGATTTAAGTGGACAAATCCAGATTTACGTTCGTAAAGATGAGGTAGGCGAAGAGGCGTACCAAGTATTTAAATCCATTGACCTTGGAGACATTGTAGGAGTTAAAGGTGAAATTTTTCGTACGAATATGGGTGAATTATCTATTAAAGTGGACGAATTTCACCTATTAACAAAATCTTTACGACCATTACCGGAAAAATATCATGGATTAAAGGACGTAGAGCAACGCTATCGCCAGCGATATTTAGATTTAATTACTAATATGGAAAGTAAAGAAACTTTCATTCTACGTAGTAAAATTATTCAATCCATGCGTGAATATTTAAATAATCATGGTTATTTAGAAGTAGAAACACCAATGATGCATAGTATCCCTGGTGGAGCTGCAGCACGCCCATTTGTTACTCATCATAATGCACTCGACATCCCGCTATACATGCGTATCGCTATCGAATTGCATTTGAAACGTCTTATTGTCGGTGGATTAGAGAAGGTTTATGAGATTGGACGGGTATTCCGTAATGAGGGTGTATCGACGCGTCATAACCCTGAATTTACAATGATAGAACTATACGAAGCATATGCTGATTATCACGATATTATGGACTTAACAGAAAACCTAGTTGCACATATTGCAAAAGATGTACTTGGGGAGACGAAGATTTCCTATGGCGAATATGAAGTTGATCTAGAGCCGAAATGGAAGAGAATTCATATGGTTGATGCAGTTAAAGAAGAAACAGGTGCTGATTTTTGGAATAAAATGAGCGATGAGGAAGCTCGCGAACTTGCAAAGGAATATGGTGTTGAAGTAAAAGAAACAATGACATTTGGACATGTTGTTAATGAGTTCTTTGAACAAAAGGTAGAAGAAACATTAATTCAACCAACCTTTATTTATGGTCACCCTGTAGAAATTTCACCATTAGCTAAGAAAAATAAAGAAGATGAACGATTTACAGATCGCTTTGAGCTATTTATTGTTGGTCGTGAACATGCGAATGCATTTAGTGAATTAAATGATCCAATTGACCAACGTGAACGTTTTGAAGCACAAGTGAAAGAAAGAGAAGAAGGAAACGATGAAGCGCATCTTATGGATGAGGATTTCCTAGAGGCGTTGGAATATGGTATGCCTCCAACAGGTGGGCTTGGAATAGGTATTGATCGTCTAGTCATGTTATTGACCAATTCACCATCTATTAGGGACGTTCTTTTATTCCCTCAGATGCGTAATAAATAATATAAAGGCTTTGAACTAATACTAAGTTTTAGTTCAAAGCTTTTTTTCATGCTGCAAAAAAATGGCGGTATTATGAGTGCTTAAAAATACTAATTGGTAAAAATGTTAGGAACGTGTAAAGATGAGAATGTACGATCTTAACTTTTTAAGGAAGTTTCATTAGGGCAAACAGGTAATATAAAGTACCAACGAAAATTACCTTCAAAGAATTGCACTCGAAAATCCAACTGGGAGAATTATTAAGCACAGGCTAATTTAAAAGGGAAGTAAAGATAAAACAATTAGTCAGAAGCAACTCTATATTAACTTTGTTAACTTTTTGTAAAAAAGTACTTGATTTTAATATGGATAAGTGGTAAATTATTAAACGTTGCTTCTCTAATAAGAGAGACAACAAAAAAGAGTTTTAAAAAAGTGTTGACTTTCAAAACTCGCCATGTTATATTAATAAAGTCGCTGTTACAAAGCGGTGATAAACATTTGCTCTTTGAAAACTGAACAAAACAACCAGTATGTTAAGATAAAAGAAACTCGTTTTCTTTTAAAATAGAAGGTAACACTTCTAAAAGCTAAGAGATAGAATTAATTATGTTAATTCTAAACAAACTTTTTTGGAGAGTTTGATCTTGGCTCAGGACGAACGCTGGCGGCGTGCCTAATACATGCAAGTCGAGCGCTGGAAGCTAATTTCATCCCTTCGGGATGAAATTAGTGGAAAGAGCGGCGGACGGGTGAGTAACACGTGGGCAACCTACCTATAAGACTGGGATAACTCGCGGAAACGTGAGCTAATAC
>NZ_JBHTKV010000014.1:0-4672 GCF_042678465.1 Oceanobacillus caeni
AACTATATTTATAATTTGAAAAAATATAGAATTTGAACCTTGTTTACTTAGGCACATGGAAGTATGAATAATTAAGGTATAATTAACATTCAAATTATTTTTGTGGTGAAACGACTCACACTACCATAAAATAAAGTAAACAACTTAGGTGTGATGACATGAAGCGTAAATATCTTATTATTATAGGAATTTTATTAGTTTTAGCAATCGTATTTATTTCTTATTTAAGTGAATTAAACCCACCTGTTAGCCAGCAAACCTTTAAAAGAGCAGAAGTAACAAACCAAGAGGAAGAACCCTCGAAAGCGGAAGAGCAGACGGAGCCATCTATAGAAAACAGGGATGTGGAAGAACATACACCTAATGAACATACTTCTCTTCAAGAGGAAAGGCCCCTTCCAGACAGGATATCTGAAGTACTAGAAACCACCTTAAACTTCTTCTTGTCTAATCATACACGAGTTGTCGCAATTGGGGACTCCTTAACGCAAGGTGTAGGCGATGAAACAAACCAAGGTGGATATGTTGGAATATTGGAACGAACGATTAATGAAAATAATGAAATAGCAAAATTTGAAAACTACGGAAAGCGCGGAAACCGCTCGAACCAATTGTTAGAACGGTTAAATGAAAGGGAAATCCGTTCTTCTATTAAAAGGGCTGACATTGTCCTCGTTACCATTGGGGCAAATGATATTATGCAAGTTGCAAAAGAGAATATTATGAATTTAAAACTTAACGATTTTATTGAGCAAAGAGGCCATTACGAACAGAACCTCAGAAAAATCGTAAATATAATAAGGAATTTAAATGGAAATGCTGAAATTTACCTTGTTGGTTTCTATAATCCATTTGAAAAGTATTTTCAAGACATTGATGAGTTAAACACTATTGCGGAAACTTATAATAGCACAACAGAAAGCATTGCCGAAATGAATGATCATGTAACGTTTGTCCCAACCAGCGATTTATTCCGGGACACAGATACGAGTTTATTTTCGGAAGATAACTTTCATCCCAATTATCAGGGGTATCGCAAAATTGCTGAACGGGTATTGGAATATATATCACATGACATTATGAGTGAAGAGAGTTGAAAACCATGAATACACAAGAAGGGACAAAAAACGAAAATAATAAGTGGAAAAAGCTATTTTACAGTTTATTAGGTTTCAATATCCTGGTCTTCATAGTTCTTCTTATTCTTATTTTTTGGCCTGTATCTGAATTGAATCCAAAGCCACATTCAGAAGACATAATAAATGAAAGTTCGGAGTTTGTAGTTCGAACAACAAAACAAAATCTAAATGAATTGATTAATGCCTACCTTGAACAGGTGCTTCATAATTCAAGACATCAATACCGTATTCTACTAGAAGACGATGTACAGTTAAGAGGAGAACTACCTGTTTTTAATACAACAGTTCCTCTTTCCGTTCATCTAGAACCATTTGTTCAAGAAAATGGTGACATCATATTGAAACAGCGTTCCATTTCAATTGGCTTATTGGAATTACCCAATCGGAAAATAATGGAATATATGGGGAAATATTTAGATATGCCCGAGTGGGTTACCATTAATCCAAAGAACGAAGAAATATATGTTGCAGTAACAGATATGGATATCAAAAGTAATTTCAACGTGTCGGTAGAACGGATAGATTTAGAAGCAAATGATTTGGCATTCCGTATACAAATTCCATACAAAACGTTGGGAATAGATGCATTAGAATAGTTAGGCTTTTAGGCGAAAAAATAGCGAAGGGAATTCACCCCTTCGCTATTTTAATACGTTTTAACTTTTTAGATAGATAGAATGGTAGAAAAAAACGCTGAAGTTGCTCTTCTTCTTCCATCTCCTCTTTATAATAACTTTCAAGAACTCCCTTATACATTAAATGAAGGCCTTCCAGCATTCGTATATCTTCTGGCTTCACGAAACAAATAGACTTTGAAAATTGAATTTGTTTTACTTCATTTAGTAGAGAAGCAATAAACTGAGAACAGAAAAAGGCATTCCTGCGCTTCCATTCAATTTGTAAAAGAACACCAAATAATCCAATAAAATTGTATTTATAAGCATCTTTTTTCGCTTCCATTTCACAAATTCGTTCCAAAATTCGATGATACTCCAAATCTTCTACAGCAAGTTGATAAATCTCACATTCCGATTTTCTTAGAAAACCACAACGGACATCTTCTTTCACAAATCCACCAATAAAAGGATTTCTCACATTTTTACGCCCAAAACTATAAACATCTATTAATTGTTGATCAAAACTAATAGATACATGGGTTAACGATTGACCTGTAAACAACCGAATCACTCTCGCTAACAAGGTACCCGTATTCGTAAACAATAAGTATATTACTTTCTCTTCCATGACTTTCCCTCTTCTCTTATATGAGTTTATTCGGAATACCTTAAGCTTTTATGTTTTATATATCTCTTTCATACATTCCTAAACGGGCGCTTCCGCTTTTTTATAATATGACAGTTTTTTTATATTTTTCAATAGTTATTTTACGGCTGTTCTATAATAATTGTTACTTTTCATTGACGTATCTAGTGAAATGACGTAAGCTAACTTTGATTACTTTTTAAATTGGAGGCAGTTTAGTTACATGATTACGGTTACGAATGTAAGTTTACGATATGGCGATAAAAAATTATTTGAAGATGTAAATCTAAAATTCACTCCCGGAAATTGTTATGGTGTAATCGGTGCGAATGGTGCAGGTAAATCGACGTTCCTAAAAATTTTATCTGGTGAAATCGAACCTCAATCAGGCAATGTATCTCTAACTCCAGGTGAACGTCTTGCTGTTCTAAAACAGGACCACTTCGCTTATGAAGATCATCAAGTATTGGACACCGTATTAATGGGCCATGAGCGCCTATATAAAGTAAAGCAAGAAAAAGATGCTATTTACATGAAAGGTGACTTTACCGAAGAAGATGGTATGCGTGCTGCAGAACTCGAAGGTGAATTTGCTGAAATGAACGGTTGGGAAGCTGAATCTGATGCTGCTGTTCTATTAAAAGGACTTGGTATTGATGAATCCCTTCATATGCTAACTATGTCAGAGCTTACTGAGGACGATAAAGTGAAAGTATTGCTTGCCCAAGCTTTATTTGGTAACCCTGATATTCTTCTACTGGACGAGCCTACGAATGGTCTTGATATTCAAGCAATTCAGTGGTTGGAAGAGTTCCTCATTAACTTTGAAAATACTGTTATCGTAGTATCCCACGATCGTCACTTTTTAAATAAAGTGTGTACACACATTGCTGACGTTGACTTTGGTAAAATCCAAATTTATATTGGAAACTATGACTTCTGGTATGAATCAAGCCAGTTAGCTACAAAGATGGCACAAGAAGCTAATAAGAAAAAGGAAGAAAAGATTAAGGAATTGCAAGCATTTATTGCTCGATTCAGCGCAAATGCATCTAAATCAAAACAAGCAACTTCTCGTAAAAAATTACTAGATAATATTACATTGGATGATATTAAACCATCTTCTCGTAAATATCCTTACATTGCCTTTACCCCTGAAAGAGAGATTGGAAATGACTTACTACGTGTGGAAGGATTAACAAAAACGATTGGTGGCAAGAAAGTTTTAGACAATGTGAGCTTTACGTTAAATAAAGATGATAAAGTTGCTTTTGTTGGTCCGGATGATATTGCCAAAACAACTCTATTTAAAATTTTAATGGGTGAGATGGAACCTGATGCAGGTAGTTTTAAATGGGGAGTAACTACTTCTCAGTCTTATTTCCCTAAAGATAACTCGGAGTTCTTTGAAAACAGCGATCTCACTTTAGTAGATTGGCTCCGTCAATTTTCACCTGAAGATGAAACAGAAACATTCCTACGTGGATTTTTAGGTAGAATGTTGTTCTCTGGGGAACAAGCTTTGAAAAAGGCAAATGTTCTATCTGGTGGAGAAAAAGTTCGCTGTATGCTTTCTAAAATGATGTTATCCCATGCAAATGTGTTAATCATGGATGAACCGACAAACCACTTAGATCTTGAATCGATTACATCTCTAAATAATGGTTTAATGAAGTTTAAAGGGTCTATCTTATTTACCTCCCATGACCATCAATTCGTTAATAGTATTGCAAACCGTTTGATTGAAATCACACCAAACGGCTTGATTGATAAAGAAATGAGTTATGATGAATACGTGCGAGATAAGAAATTACAGAAACAAATTAAAGAAATGTATGCAAGCTAATTCTTTAGCACTCCCAATATTTATAAGGGAGTGCTTTTTGGTTTTTTATAATTCTGTACTTAATATATATCAGCATTCTTTCCTCTGATATCAATACTTCTCAAGATATCAGTACTACTTCTCAGATATCAGCACTACTTCCCAGATATCAGTACTACCTCCCAGATATCAGCACTACTTCCCAGATATCAGCACTACTTCCCAGATATCAGCACTACTTCCCAGATATCAGCACTACTTCCCAGATATCAGCACTACTTCCCAGATATCAGCACCACTTCTCTGATATCAGCACCACTTCTCTGATATCAGCACCACTTCTCTGATATCAGCACTACTTCTCTGATATCAGCACTACTTCCCAGATATCAGTACTACTTCTCAGATATCAGCACTACTTCTCAGATATCAGCACTACTTCTCT
>NZ_JBHTKV010000014.1:4770-82498 GCF_042678465.1 Oceanobacillus caeni
CAGATATCAGTACTACTTCTCAGATATCAGTACTACTTCTCAGATATCAGTACTACTTCTCAGATATCAGTACTACTTCTCAGATATCAGTACTACTTTTCAGATATCAGTACTACTTCTCAGATATCAGATATCTGCAGGTCGTACACCTTTAGTCATACAAGGAGCAACCTCTCTATTTCCCCTTAATTTTTCGAAACATATCCTCCGTCGTTTTTTCTAGGTCAAATTTTGGTTGGAATCCCCATTCCCTTTTTGCTGCAGTACAGTCTAATTGATTTGGCCAGCTATCAGCTATTTTTTGCCGGATTGGGTCTATTTTATAATCAAGTTGAAAATGGGGAATATGTTTACGGATTGCTTGTGCAAAATCCTTTGGTGCTGCGGCAAATGAGGAGATATTGTAGGCATTTCGATTCTTTAGTTTATTAGAGTCCGTTTCCATTAGTTGTATAATGGCATCTAATGCATCTGGTATATACATCATGTCTAGCGTCGTATCCTTTTTAAGATAAGATGTATATGCACCTCTTTCTAATGCAGCATGATATATTTCTACTGCATAGTCTGTTGTCCCTCCCCCTGGTTCATTATGTGAAATGATCCCTGGGAAGCGAATTCCTCTTGTATCCATCCCATACTTTTTAAAATAATAATCACATAGTAATTCCCCTGCTGTTTTATTAATACCATACATGGTTATCGGCCGTTGAATGGTAAGTTGAGGTGTGTTTTCTTTTGGAGTGGAGTGGCCAAATGCCGCAATAGAGCTTGGAGTAAAAAATTGAAGATCCATTTCTCGAGCTATTTCTAATCCATTGAGCAAACCTGTCATATTGGTTCTCCATGCTTCTAATGGTATGAATTCTGCCTTTGCTGATAGTATAGAAGCTAAATGGATGATTGTATCCACGTTATGCCTTTTCGCTATAGCCGAAAACTCCTTACCTTCCGTTACATCCATTTTTTCAAATGGTCCTTCCTCTTGCGCCATCAAAGAATTTCGAATATCGGCTGCAATGACACTAGAAATACCATAAATCGTTCGTAGTTGTTCTACAAGTAAGGAGCCGATTTGACCGAGTGCACCAGTAACTAAGATACGCTTCATATTGGAACCTCCTTCTTTACAAGCTTTTTTAAATCAACCCCATTTCCCTTCCGACCTTTTCATATGCTGCTAGGGTTCGATCAAGCATTTCCTTCGTATGTGCGGCAGTTGGCATGTTCCGGATTCGCCCTGTTCCCTTTGGTACGGTAGGGAAGACGATTGATTTAGCATAAACACCTTCATCATACAGTCGGTTACTAAATAGTTGTGTCACCTTTTCATCACCGATTATACAAGGTGTAATCGGCGTTTCACTTTTGCCTATGTTAAAACCTAACTTTACGAGCCCATGTTTTAAATAATTACCATTTTCCCAAAGCGCTTGATTCAATTCCTTAGAGTCCATTAATAATTCAATCGCCTTTATGCTAGCCGCTATATCTGCTGGGGATAAAGCTGTTGAAAACAGAAACGGTCGGGAGCGTGCTTTCAACCAATCAATTAAGACCTTTTTTCCAGCAACGTATCCACCTACTACCCCAATCGCCTTTGATAGTGTTCCAATTTGAAAGTCTATCTTTTCCTCTAATCCAAATTGCTTCACTGTTCCATAGCCGTTGCCTGTAACACCAGACCCATGTGCATCATCTACATAGGTAATTAAATTTAATTCTTCGGCAATATCCACAATATCAGGAAGTTTCGCTATATCTCCATCCATAGAAAAGACACCATCTGTAATAATCATCATTTTCTCGTATTTTCCTAAAGAAATTGCTTGTTTCGCCTTTTTCCTTAAGTCATCCATGTCCGAATGCTCATACCGGATAATCGTTGCCTTTGATAGTCGGCATCCGTCAATGATTGATGCATGATTTAAAGCATCAGAAAAAATAACATCACGCTTATCCATTACAGCGGAAATGGCCGCCATATTACAATTAAATCCCGATTGATAAGCAATTGCCGCTTCTGTCCCTTTAAATTCAGCTAATTTATTTTCTAATTTATCATGAAGATCCAGTGTCCCATTGATTGTACGTACAGCTCCAGATCCAACCCCGTGGGAACCTATAGCTTCCTGAGCAACCTTTTTTAATCTTGGATCCGTTGCAAGCCCTAAATAATTATTAGATGATAGGTTAATGAAACTTTTATTGCCAATGGTTATCATTGGGCCGTTCGCTCCATAAACCGTATCGATTTCATTATAGAGTCCATTTTTCTTCAGATTCGCCAAATTACTTTCTAAAAATAACCTTAATAAATGATTTGCCATTGTATTGCCCCCTTATTAACATCATATTCATGACACTGCTTACGTTTTCGTCATTGGAAGAAATTTATTAGAAATCTAGGATAAAGAAGACTTCCATAAGTGGGGGGTTCCTTCATCCCTTACTGATGGTTAGGATCTTTACAGGCAGTTGATCACTCACCTACCTTCTTTATTTCCCCAGAAGCTTGAGGTGGGTCTTACTACCCGTTTAGGTGGGGTAAAAGTAGAAACTATGAGATTACTTGTTTATATTTTAGAATATGAAAGATTTCCCTGTGGTTAATTCCCTTCATTTCTATTATAATACATGTAGTACATTTGATGGAGGGCAACTAGAATGCGTAAGGTTTTATTCGGACTGTTTGTATTAGTTATATTGTCAGTCGGAACGTTTGGGGTTATGAAGTCAACAGACGAACCAACAGAGATCATCGAGGATAACGGGGTGTCTACGGAAGTTCACTTTTAATAGAAATCTATTTTAATCACAAACCCCGTGGAAAATTTAAAGAAGGAATACCACTATCCTGCCAGGTATTCCTTCTTTTTATCATCTTATAAAATTGTTATGTCAAGAGTACGTGTTCCCCACTCTTTGGCTTTATCTACATTTGGAATAAATACATCAATTCGATTACCTTTAATGGCACTTCCAATATCAGCTGCTACTGCTTCTCCATAACCCTCTACATAAACTTTTGATCCTAATGGGATAACATCTGGGTCTACGGCAATTACTTTTGCATCTGGATTGCTATTCAAATCCATACCAGTATATGTAACACCTGAACAACCTTCACAATCAGCAGTATATGCAGTTGCTTTTACCGTTATTGTTTTTCCTTCTGGCTTATCATCAGAAACATCAGCTTGTACTGGTTTTTCTTCTTGTTTTACTTCGTTATCTGCTTTTTGTTCTTCGTTTTCTTCTTTTTGTACTTCATTATCTGCTTTTACTTCTTCTTTTTGAACTTTATTCGGCTCTTCTTTTGCGATATTTTTATTAGATAATTCTTTAATATGAAGTTCTTGACCTTCAATAATAGTATCAGACTTTAGATTATTCCAATCTTTTAAATCGTCTACCGTTACACCATATTGATTGGCAATACTAGTTAAAGAATCTCCGCTTTCTACTACATATGTTTCATTTAATAATAGAATTTGTTTCGGATGAATAACTGTTGTTTTTAAATCATTTAAATCTATTAAATCATCAACTGATGTATTATTTTCATTTGCTATTTCCCAGAGACTATCCCCTGTTTGAACTTCGTATTCCTCCGCTGATACGGTTGTTACAGTTGCTGTTAACATCATAAATCCAGCAAAAAATCCTGCTACTAACTTTCTCATTTGGATTCCTCCTTTTAAGTCTAGATTAATCCTATCATAGCTTCATAGAGAAAACAGTAACAGTACAATTAAGAGTTTATGACAAACATTACGAGTGTCTTGTATTTTGTATCATTTGTAATATTTTTGATACATTTGCACTAGTTTTGTCTATTAATATTACAAATAATAAATAGTAATGTTGCTTTGAAAATTAAGGGAATTTTCATTTAATTGCACCAGCCACCCGTACATAACCTATGTTTCCATCGTATAGTTAATAAGTAAACATTTAAATATAAAAAGGAAGCACAGCTATAAAAACTGTACTTCCTTTTATTACCTGGGAAATATTTGTCGAACTTTGTTCCACAAGTTATAAACTTGCTTTAAAGATTTCAATGGAATCTTGCTTCGTTAACTTTTTAAAGTTACCAAATTGAGGACGGGAAACTACCGTTTTTTCCGCCATTAGCTCAATAGAAGTTTCGTCGATATCATAATCCGCTAGTCTAGATGGTGCACCGATACTCTTCCAAAATTCGCTTAGTCTATCAATTCCTTCTAATGCCACTTGTTTATCCGTTTTGTTTGATGGGTCAACATGAAATACATTTTCAGCCAATTGTTTAAAGCGATGTACATTTTCATCATCTAAAACATGTCTCATCCAGTGAGGGAAAAGAATGGCTAGTCCTCCGCCATGAGGTATATCGTGCACAGCTGATACGGCATGCTCTAGGTTATGTGTTGCCCAATCACCTGCATACCCCATATTTAACATATTGTTTAATGCTAATGTACCAGCTAAAAGAATCGTTTCTCGATGTTCATAACTATCTAGATTCTCTAAGAGCTTTGGCGCCGTTTCTATAACTGTTGTAAGGATACCTTCACAAAATCGATCTTGTATTGGTGTATTTGGCGTTTGATGGAAATAATGCTCTAGTACATGTGACATCATATCTACTATTCCATAGATTGTTTGGTCACGGGGAACCGACATCGTATGTTCTGGGTCCAAAATAGAAAACTTCGGAAACGTGTATGGAATGGCATTCCATCCATGTTTTTCATTTGTCTCCCAATTCGTAATGACGGAACCAGCATTCATCTCAGAACCTGTTGCAGCTATTGTTAAAATGGTACCAAAAGGTAATGCATCCTTAGCACGGGCCTTTTTCGTTACAATATCCCACATATCTACATCGGTTTTCGCACCTACTGCAATAGCTTTCGTGCAATCAATTGTACTACCTCCACCAACCGCTAAAATAAACTCAATTCCTTCATTTTTACAGATTTCTACACCTTTTCGAACGGTAGTGATTCGTGGATTTGGCTCTACTCCTGAGAGTTCAAATACTTCTGCATTGATTTCTGATAATTTCTCTAAAACATTATCGTAAATACCATTACGTTTAATGCTTCCTCCACCATAAACTAACAAAACCTTCTTCCCATATCTCTCCACTTCTTTTGGTAAAGTATCTAGTTGTCCTTTTCCGAAAATTAATTTTGTTGGATTATAGTACTTGAAATTATCCATGCTTCAAATCCCCTCTATAAGTTATTTAGTGTAGGCTATGACATCCATTTCTACCAAAACATCTTTAGGTAAACGACTGACCTCAACTGTTGCTCGTGCTGGATATGGCTTTTCTAAAAAACTGCCATAAATTTCATTCACTTTCGCAAAGTGATCCATATTTGCTACAAAAATGGTGAATTTCACTACTTGTGAAAAACCTACCCCAGCTTCTTCTAGAATAGCTTTTAAATTTTTTAATACTTGTTCTGTTTGTTTTTCAATTCCTTCCACTACTTCACCAGTTTCAGGATTTATAGGAATCTGTCCAGACACATAAACAAAATCCCCTGCTTGAATCGCTTGTGAATATGGCCCAATTGCTGCTGGTGCATTTTCTGTATGTATTTCTTTTACCATTTTTTCATCCTCCTTTTAGTAATAGCTATATATATTTATACTACCAGTTTCTCATTCCTTATTCCAAATCTAGCCCTTCCTTATATTCCATAACAGATTGAACATAATAAATATCCCCATAACAAGCATTGTATTGCTTTGCTTCTTCCCTCAAACATGAATAAATAGATTTATCAGAAGCATTTTCGTACATTTTTTGAGAAAAATCAATGGCTATCTCTTCTGAGTAACTTCCCGTTTCTTCTAAGACATAATTTATAAAACCTCTGCCAAAATTATAGGACTGAACAGCTAATTCTAGATCCCCTTTAGCATCGTCTAATACTTCGGAAAAGTAATAGACTCCTTGTTTAATAGATTGTTCAGGGTCCTTTATGCAACCTACCTTTCCGCAGTAGCTTTCAGAAGATTGCATAGGATCATTACCCCTTCCGCCAGATTCTTGCATCATGATGGCTAGTAAAACATCTATATACGGGGTTACACCATACTCTTTTGCATACTTTTCCACAAGTGGACGATAGTCTTGAACTTCTTTTGTTATTTGTGGATAACTTTCCTGTGGATTAGTAAAGTTAGCCACATCATTCTTCGATAGAATAGAAACAAAGCTCATGACGCCAAATAACACAACGCAGATGAAAAATACTTTACCGATTGATTGCTTCGTCTTTTTATTACGTTTCATACTTTCACATTTCCTTCTTCTTTTCTACTAAAACACTATTTATCCACAGCTATACTTACTTATGCACAATAATTGATAAGTTATCAACAATTTGTGTACAGGTGTGTGATTATTTACTCGTTTCAAACAATTCCTTTTTCCGCCATTTTCCGTAACGGAAGTACATAAAAGCAAATACACTACTTATTAGAAAACTCGATCCCATACCAAGCGCAATACCTATTTCTCCAAACAGTTTAGATAAAAAGGCTGTTAAGGGGAACCGCAAAATCCAAAAGGAAATTATATTTAATACTAACACTTGATACATCGCACCAGCAGCACGTACAATTCCATTTAAAACGAAATTAATTCCCAAGAACGGATAACATAATGCAATAATCTGTAAGTACATTTCCCCAAATTGTACTGCCGTATCATCACGTATAAATAATTTCATCCCAAATTCCGCAAAAAATAAAACAAGAACTCCAACAAATAACATAATGGCAAAGTTATACAAAACACTATATTTAGCTATTTTACTTACCCTATCCCAATTCTTCATTCCAATATTTTGTCCAGCCATACTCGTTACCGCTGCACTTAATGCGTGAGCCGGAAGTAACAGTAAACTATCAAGTCTTTGTGCGGCACTAAATCCAGCAACTACACCGGAACCAAATGTTGTTACGACACTCATAATAGCAGCAGACCCGGCGGATATGACGGCCATTTGTAATCCAGATGGAATACCTAAATGGAAGATCAACCGTGCCTCTTTCCAGGAAGGTAATTTTGGTAAGGTAAATGGCGCGAGCTTTCTTTTTAAGACATAAACAAGCCCAATAAGAAAGGCAAATCCTTGAGATGTGATAGTTGCAATCGCTGCACCATCCACACCCCAATTAAAAACAGAGATGAACAATGGGTCCAATACGACATTCAGTAACACCGCAATCGTCACAAAGTACATTGGGGTTTTACTATCCCCTATAGCACGAAGTACCGTGCTAATGAAGTTGTATCCAAACAGAAATAAAATTCCTAGAAAATTTATACGTAAATAACGATTAGCCTCTTCCATCATTACTTCAGGCGTACCTAATAGAGACAATAGCCCATCCGTAAAAATAAAACCCAATATACCTAATACTAACGCCATGGCAGTTATAATGACTACAAATGCATTTAAATAACTTACCAATCCTTCTTCATTATCACGACCTTTTTGCTGAGAAAGAATCGTTAATGCTGCATTGTTTAATCCAATAATAAAAGAAAGAACTGTAAATATAATCGTACCGGAAACCGCTACAGCACCTAAAGCATTAGCTCCAAGTAAATTCCCAACCCACAGACTATCAACAAATTGGTAGGACGTTTGCAATAAGTTGGCAATTAGAATGGGACCAGAGAAACCAATGAGTTGCTTTAAAATATTTCCTTGTGTAAAATCATACTGCTTTTTCATTCTAAAAGCCTCTTTCTTTTATATATAGGACACTACGAATCTATTTGTTATTACTAATATATCAAAAATACGTAATAGTCTCTCGCCAAAAAGAGAAAAACTCGGCATTTTAAAATCAATGCCGAGTTTTCTAATGCATATTAAGCACTTACCATTTTTTCCTTATCGTTATCCTTATTTTTTGTCATAAATTGAATTGCCACTAAGACAACAAATATTCCAAAGCCTATAAAATCTGAATACCCTTCTGGATAGATTAACATCAATCCTGCAATAACCGCAATGATTCTCTCAACCCAGTGTAGTTTACGGTACCAGTACCCAATTAACCCGGCACCAATTGCAATCATACCGATGATTGCGGTGATTAATGATATGATTACGGCCCAAGCGGTTGCATCAATCATCAATAGTACCGGATTTAATACGAACATAAATGGAATAATATATGCTGCAATCGCAAGTTTCGAAGCATTTAACGCCGTTCGTATTGGCTCACCACCGGAAATTCCCGTCGCTGCAAATGCAGCTAAAGCAACAGGAGGTGTTATATCTGCTACAATACCGAAAAAGAACACAAACATATGCGCAGCCAAAATAGGAATCATTACAGGTAGTTGGTCGTTTAACGCAATAATGGCCGGTAATGCAATGGTTGAAGTAATGATATAGTTAGCAGTTGTAGGTGAACCCATTCCTAAAATTATGGATGTTATCATAGTGAATACTAATGTTAACATTAATTGGATCTCAACTGAATTTGCAAGTGTACCCGCAAGATCTACTAAACCATTACCAAGTTTTAAACCTAATCCAGTTTTAGTTACTACACCAACAATAATACCTGCACAAGCTGTTGCAGCTGCAACACCTAGAGCTGTACGTGCCCCATCCGTGAGTGCAGTAATAATCTTACTAAAAGTGAATTTACCTTCATGTAAGAACATATTCGTATCTTTACTAAACATACTTACAGCAATGGTAAATAGGATCCCATAAATTGCTGTTCTTTCAATACTAAAGCCAGCAAATAAGAAATATACAATAGCGAAGATTGGTACTAATAAATAAACCTTCTTCCATACTTCTTTTCTGTCCGGCATTTCCTCTTTGGAAAGTCCCGTTAAGCCCAATCTCTTTGCTTCAAAGTGGGTCATAATCCATATTCCTGCAAAGTAAAGGATGGCGGGAATCGCTGCTGCCTTTGCAATATCCCAATAAGGAACACCAGCAAATTCAATCATTAAAAATGCAGCTGCCCCCATAATTGGCGGCATAATTTGCCCACCAGTAGAGGCTGCGGCTTCTACTGCACCAGCAAAGTTTGGTTTATATCCTAAACGTTTCATCATCGGAATCGTATAGGATCCAGTTGTTACCGTATTTGCAACGGAACTTCCAGAAATCGTTCCATTTAATGCACTTGAGAAAATAGCTACCTTTGCAGGACCACCAACACGACGCCCAGCTATTGCAATAGCTAAATCATTAAAATATAATCCTACACCACTTTGGACAAGGAATGCACCAAATAGCAAGAATAAAAAGATGTAGGTGGAAGATACTTGTAACGGTGTACCTAAGATACCCTCTGTTGTAAAGAACATCGTATTAATTAATTGACCTAGATCAAGTCCTCTATGCGCTAGCATTCCTGGCATATACGGTCCAAAATAAGCATAAAGGAGAAATATAATTGCAATAATCGTTATCGGAAGACCTACTGCACGTCTTGTAGCTTCAAGAACGAGTAATATAGCTATACCACCGATAATCATTTCGGCATTATCAATACCACCTACTTGTTGTACTAGCTTGTCGTAAAAGACAGGCCAATAACCTGTAACAATGATAGATAAAACAATTAAAATCCAATCATACCAAATAACTCTATCTTTTTTCATTCCACGCTTAGCCGGGAATAGAAAATAGATAAGTGATAAAGCAAAACCTAAGTGAATCGTTCGTTGAATATAAGCTGTGAATACTCCAAATGCACCAGTATAGAGTTGGAATAGTGAAAATGCAATTAATCCGATGAATACGATCCAACCCGCAGCTCCAGTCAGTTTCCTTGTGTTTGATTCCACATCATACTTTTCGAGCAATTTCTGTTGTTCTTCCTCTGTTAATTGCTGATTTTCCTTTTGTTCACTCATGAATCTCCACTCCCCCCATCATTTCCCATAGTGAAATACTTTTTACTTTAATCGTAAACCAAGCCCCAGGCTCAAAGTAATCATTGAACCAAACCATATGTTGGTCTTCATTATCTTTCGTACCCCAAACAAGGCGGTTTTCGGATACAGTTTTTCCATTACGTACTTTTATTTCCGGGAATACATTATCCATATTCTTTATATGATACTTTCCATCTTCGTATACAAAGGTCTCCCCTTCTTCAGCATTAGATGGCATCCCGATTCCAAATTCTTCATACACAAACTCATACTGTTTTATTTCTAAGTCTTTAGTTACTTTATATTTTTCAACGACATCTGTTAAGTGAATAGAATGTTTAAAGATTATTTGGAAAGTATCTCCTTTTTTAATAGGCAAAAAGGCTTCGATATTAGGTGTGTTTTCTTTATAAAACACTAATGCCGTTCGAAAGGGAATAAACAAAGCAATGATTAAAATTAATAGCATTACGAAGGAAAGAAGTAATCTTTTATATTTCATTAGACTGTCCACCTATTCGATTCCTGAATATGTATAGAGGAACGAAACGGATTATAGTAAAATAATGCCGGCAGCAAACACCTATATCAATAATAGGATTGACAGCCGGCCATTTAACTAATTTATATTACTCAAGTAATCCCGCTTCTTTAAAGTACTTCTCAGCACCTGGATGTAAGTCAACATCAATACCATCTAAAGCGGATTCTTTCTTAATAAACTCACCTTTAGAGTGAGAAATTTGATCTACATTCTCATAAAGAGCTTTTGTAATGTCATACACTACATCCTCAGAAAGAGAATCGGTAACCGCTAGCATAGCAAGTACAGCTACTGTATTTACATCCTCTTCAAGTCCATATGTTCCTTCAGTAATTGTATCTGCTGCATAATATGGGTATTTTTCCACCAATTCATCTATTTTTTCTTGTGCAATAGGAACGATACTAACGTCTGTAGTAGCCCCTAAACCTTCTACAGCACCAGTAGGAGTTCCAGCTGTAATAAATGCCGCATCAATATTTCCATCTTGAATTCCACCAGTAGACTCACCGAAGTCTAAGTTTTGAGCTTTAATATCATCCATTGTTAATCCATGAATTTCTAAGATTTGTTCTGCATTAATATAAGTTCCGGATCCCGGCGCACCAACAGAAACAGTTTTACCTTTTAAATCTTCTACTGATTCTATACCTGAGTTAGCATTCGTAACAATTTGAATAGTTTCCGGATACAATGATCCTAATGCTAGTACATTATCAACTGGTTTCCCATCAAATGCGTTTATCCCCTCAACCGCATTTGCAATAACGTCAGTTTGTACAAATGCAAGTTCTGCTTCCCCTTCTTGTAGAGAAATCACATTATCTGCAGAAGCATTTGAAGATACAGCGTCTGTTTGAATTCCTGTTTCATCTGTAATGATTTTCGCCATTTCTCCACCTAGTGGATAATATGTACCACTAGTACCACCAGTAAGCATACTTAAGAATTTTGGCTTTTCTGCCGCTTCATCATTTCCTGAATCAGATCCCGCGTCAGTTGTTGAAGCGCTATCATTACTGCCACCACCACATGCAGCTAAAAATAATGCCAGTACTAAAAGCATGGCAACTGACAAGAGTGTTTTCTTTTTCATAAAAACAATCCCCCTTTTATTTTTATAAAACTTACCAACCTTATTCTATTATACTCCAATTATAATTGTCAAATAATTCCCCATTTATGTACTGTTTGGAATTTACAATTTCCAAATCATTTATAGTTTATATGAAGGTACCTTCTTGACAATATTATGAAGATTCAATATGATAATAACAATGGATTATTAGTTCATTATCTGTGATAGTACCTATCACTTTTACAAGATGTTAAATAATAATTTTAATAGCTATTCTACAACTTACGAATTCTTCCATCATAGTATATCTATTATATAGTTAGAAAAGGAGTAATAAATGCTATGAACGTAAAAGCTGCTGTATTTGGAAGAGAAGAATCCATTGTAAAATTAAGCGAGATTGCCAATAGAGAGAATACAATTGAACTTGTCCCATTTACATATAGGAACGAAAGTGAAACAGCCGAATTAATTGAAAGGGCTTTCATGTGTGATGTTTACATTTTTACCGAAGCTCTCTCCTCTTTATATGTAAAAGACAGAATTAAAAGAAAGCGGTTACCTACTGTTTTTGTACAACATGATGAGCATATGACTCTTATAAATCTATTCTTGCAAAGGAATTCTGGATATTCTCTAAATCGTTTCTCCATTGATATCGATAACGAAAATGTAGTGAAAGAAGTTCTTCGCGATTTAAAGATTAACAATAATGAAATCTATATCTATGATTACGGGCTAAAAACAGATCCTTCCGTTGATTCCATCGTTGACTATCATTCCAAGCTTTGGTCGGAAGGAAAGATTGATTATGTTATTACTTCGGTTAAAAGTGTTGTCGACAAATTAAGAATAATGAATATACCAGTTCACTCCATGGTAACTCCGGAAGCTAACTTAAAAAAGGTGTTAGAACAAGCAAAATCTATCATTCGATTCGATTCAAACATCGGTGCACAAGTTGTAAGTGGGCATATTCAAATTAAAGATCCAAATACGATTTCTAAACAGAAATTAAAAGAAGTAATGGAAAAATTATCAGTGATTCTTGAGAAGTTTAGTAAAAAAACCGATGTATCCTTCTATCAGGTCAATGATCATGAAATTATTCTTTTCGGTACAAAAGCACTAATACACCATTTAACCAATCATTATCGTGATTTTCCTTTACTTAGAGAAATTAAAAACGATCTTAAAGTACCTATGAATATTGGGTATGGACTAGGGCTAACTGCCAAGCAATCTAGTATCAATGCGAAGATTGCTCTTGAAACATGCAATGGAGCAGATGACAGCAAATGCTATATCGTAAATGAAAGGCAAGAAGTGATTGGGCCGATTGGGGTTAAAAAGGAATTCGATGCATCCAAACTATATCACGCGCTTATTCATAAAGCTCGATTAAATAACGAACTATCCTATAATTTTATTGACTTTATCCGTACGCGAAATAATGAACCATTCTCCTCCAATGATATTGCTAATTATTATAAAGTGACAAAAAGGAGCGCAGAAAGAACAGTTAATAAACTATTAAGTGGTGACGTTATCCGCGTGTCAGGAGAAGAACGCCCATACCAAAAAGGAAGACCGAGAAAACTATTTACCTTAAATCAATAAGCTAAAGGCCAGATTCCTAAAGAATCTGGCCTTTGAAATTTAACTGTAGCGAGACTGTTTCCATTTCCGTTCGTCGCTACGAAGCATAGGAGGTGCGAGTACAGGACATCGTGTTCTTAGACTGTAAGGGGCTTACGCTTTTCTTATATGCTTAACAATTCCCGAACGTCATCTTCGCTTAGACTGGATAACATCGTCTCACCTGGTTGAATGACTTGGTCGATTAATTCACGTTTCTTCTGTTGTAATTCATAAATCTTTTCCTCAATCGTACCTTCCGTAACAAGCCTTATTACCTGCACGACATTTTTTTGTCCAAATCGATGAGCTCGACCAGTCGCTTGATCTTCTACAGCAGGATTCCACCACAAATCATATAGAATAACCGTATCCGCTCCCGTAAGATTTAATCCCGTACCACCAGCTTTTAAGGAGATTAGGAAAATACTCTTTTCTCCGTTATTAAAACGTTCACTCATTTCTACTCTGTCTTTCGCATGGGTTTGGCCACTTAAATAGAAATAATCAATATCTTCTTGATCCAATCTTTCCATAATGATTTCATGCATACTCGTGAATTGCGAAAAGATTAACATTCTACTCCCATTCGAAATAGTTGTTTTTACCGTCTCCATCAGTTGTTCTAATTTCCCCGATTGTCCTTCATAGTTTTCAATAAACATGGATGGATGACAACAGATTTGTCTTAACCTTGTCAGTCCCGCCAATATCTTCATGCGGTTCTGATTAAAACCACTTTTTTTTATTGTTTGAGCAGCTTCTTGCTGAACTTGCCTTAAATAACCAACATATAATTCTTTCTGATCTTTGGTTAACTCGGAGACATGAACCGATTCAATCTTATCAGGTAATTCCTTTAATACATCTTTCTTCAAGCGACGAAGAATGAACGGTCTTGTAATCATAGCGATCTTTTCATTGGATAATTGCTTAAAATTCCGTTGATTAGGCATTAATCCCGGTAGAATAACCTGAAAGATAGCCCATAATTCGTCAATTGAGTTTTCAATCGGGGTTCCACTTAGAGCAAATTTTCTAGTTGCCCGAACCTCACGTATTGCTTTTGATGTTTTCGTTGCGTAATTTTTAATATATTGCGCTTCGTCCAAAATCAGTGTTTGAAACGTCATTTCACGATAAAGTTCAATATCTTGTCTTATCGTAGCATAGGAAGTAATCCAAACATCCATTCCCTTTAACTCTTTAATCTTTTCCTTCCGCTCCCCGGGTGTCCCCGTCATAATAGCAACATTCAAATCTGGGACAAATTTTTCAAACTCATTTTTCCAATTATAGACTACGGAAGACGGGGCAACAATTAGGTGTGGACCTTCAACCACTGGTTCAGAAGCTATATAAGCAATACTTTGTAAGGTCTTTCCTAGTCCCATATCATCAGCAAGAATACCTCCAAGGTGATAATGACTTAATGATTTAAACCATTGAAACCCAGTTAGTTGATATTCCCTTAATGTAGCATGGAGGTTTTCTGGTAAGTCATAAACCTGTTCTTCAGGAGATTTTAGATGATGTAATAATTTACGATAAGAAGAATCGTATCTCTTATCGGTTTGGATTAATTCATCTAATTGCATTCCCCGATAAACAGGTACTTGGATATTCCCGTTATGGATATCTTGTTTCCCAATATCCATATCCTCTAAAAGTTGCTTAATAGAAGTAAACTTGTCACCTTCTAGAGAAAGTAGCGCTCCATCAGGTAATTTATAATAGCGTTTCTTTTCAATCACAGCGTCTAAAATCTTATTAATCTCTGAATTGTCCACTCCACCGATGTCAAAACCAATTTCTAATAAATTCGAGGATGACTCTAACCTGACATTTGTACTAGGGATTGGGTCTGTCTCCATTAGCATGTCGCGAATAGACGATGTTAAGAACAATTCCACATTTTGGTCTAAAAGTGGCATCACATAATAAAGGAAATCATACATATCCTCTTCATCCGCCGTATGGATATATAGTTCCTTCCCATTATAATGAAAATTAGCATGCTCAATAAGTTGCATAATATCTTGTTCTTTTTCCACATCACGAATGATGATAACATCGCCTTGTTTTCGTCCATTAAACGGATCAATCATGTGCTCACCATAATGATATTCCAATTTACCCGTGATCACATCGTCATTCATCTCTAAATACATTTTTGCTTTTAAAGGATATTGAATAATTTCAGAACGGACTTTTTCTGATGTTTCTACCTTTCCAACCTTTTTTAGGGATGGTAATACTTCCGATACAAATGTATCTGCTTGTTCCTTCGTAATCGGTAGTTTTAAATCTTCCATTCCAAATCCAATCATTTCTTGTACAATCGGTATTTGTTCCTTTTTAGGAAAGTAAAATGTCCCTTGAGCAAATAACACTTCATAAGAGCGGAAGTAAATTGCACCTTTCACATCTTCCATTGTTAACATTAAATCGTCATGAGTATTTTTTGTTAAGGAAAATTCAAAAGGTAATGCCTCTTCTTCAATACTTATATTCGTATATACTTCATTTCCAGATTCTACTTTAAAGTCTCGTTGATATAATTTCTCCAGAAGGGTCTTAAATAGAAATGGTGGAATGACGATATTTCGTAAATCATTCATATTTCCTTGATAATGATAGAACCGGAATCCTTCATAGATTTCCTCGTTCTTACGAATGGATTGTAGCATTTCAAAAATTTCTAGATCTTGGTCATGAAAATAATGTGTATCCGAACTATATGTGAATTTCTTCGTGAAAAAGTGCTCTCGATTCTCTAAAGCATCGGAGATAAATTCGTATGCATCCTTCACCACATAACGATGATTAATACCCGCCTTTAATTCAATTAAAATTTGATTATCATAGGACCATTTACAAATGTATTCTACATGCATTGGTATTTTTCCGGTTACTATTTCTGAATATGCATTAGAATGGGTAACCGAAGTAATTCTCTCCATAAACCGTCCAGTTAATTGATAATCATAATTTTTTGTAGGATTCGAATTACCTTTTTCTTTATTAGCAATCGTTAATAAAGTTGCAACAATATGTTTACACGATCCAAATGTATCGAATGCTGGACAATCACAATACGTATGAACGAAGCCTTTGTCCATTTCTTTCATATCTATTTCAACAAAGTAATCCTCAGACCCATGAACAACTGCCGTCCAAACTTGATAATTAATATCATATAAGAGGTCACTTACTTTATTCTCTTTATAATATTGTAGCCCCCGCCTGTAAATGACAGATGGAAATAACTTTTGGAGATTAATATCACTAAGTCTTTTCAAAACATTAGTAACCTACCTTCTAAACTGACATCATTACCTTTATTTTATACGAGTCCAATGTTTTTTGAAACTTTTCCAACCTAAAATCCTATTATTACCAGGATTGGGGAATCTAGTTAGGATTATACCTGTTAGCTAGTATAGACGAGTACGCTATCAACTTTTCAATATTTTTTTATCCAACCTAAACGTGCAGTAAGATTCCCACCTCAAGCTTACTGGGAAAAAGGAGGTAGGTGGGGGATGAAGGAACCCCCACTGATGGAAGCCTTCTTTATACTTTTTTTCTTGCCTTTCTATAAAGATAAACATATAAAACCATAGATAAAATGACAGAAAAAGCAGATGTTATATAGATCACTTCGTAACCAAATATTGCAATTACACCGAAAATAATAGCACCACAGCCAACCCCTAAATCAAAGAAGGAGAAAAATGTAGCGTTCGCCATCCCCCTCCTCCTCGCATTGGCCTTTTCAACCGCCCATGCTTGAAGGGCCGGTTGAACGCCACCAAACCCTAAGCCATATAGGGAAGCGGCAATTAAAAGTACCATGGTGTTTGGAAGCCATGCTAATAAAAGCATTGCTAAAAAAATAAGGAATGTTCCTGGTAGAAACACATAAAAATGACCTTTTTTGTCATAGAGTTTCCCAGCAAACGTCCGCGAGATCATTAGAAAAATAGCAAAGAAGAGAAAATAAAGTTCAATTCCCTTTACCCCATTTTCAAAGGAATGTAAAGGTAAAAATGTAGTAATACCACCGAATGAAAAGGTGATGAAAAACAGGAGAATAGAAGGTTGGATTGCTGTTTTCTCAAAAATATCAAATTTTATCGTAGTCGTTTTATGTTCGGATACTTCAACTTTTTTATAATGAATTTTAGATGCTAATAATAATGCAACCAACCCGAATGCTCCACATAATAAAAATAACTGTGTAAAGGATATTACTCCGACAAGGGTTAAGCCTAAGGATGGCCCAAAGGCTAAAGCAATATTTCCAGACAATCCAAAATAGCCTAGACCCTCCCCGCGCCGATTAGGAGGAATAAGGTCTGTCGCAACTGTACCACCTGCAGTTGTAGAAAACCCCCAACCAACACCTTGGATAATGCGAAGAATAATTAACACGAGCATGCTAAGAGCAAAAGCAAATCCGCCAACAGAGAAAACAAAGATAATTAACCCTAGTAAATATACAAAACCTCTACCTTTTGATTCCAGAATATGACCAGCATACGGACGGATTAATAAAGCAGAAAATGTGAAGATCCCAACAATTATTCCTACTAACTGGTCTCCCCCACCAAGTTCCTTCACAAATAACGGAATAGTGGGTAACGTCATTTGGAATCCTAAAAAAACAAAAAAATTGGCCATGCAGACTAATAAAAAGTCACGTGTCCAAATTTTACCCTCCTCTTTTAATTCCAATCCCTTCGATAAAGGTTCCATACATGCCACCCTCTCTAAAGACGGAAAGTTCATTTCTTCGGGAAACTCAAGCGGTCGCTATAAGGCCATTGTGAATACTTTAGCCACAATTATACAGATAGAAGATTTGATTGATTTGATTTTTTCTATCTGCCACTAAAGAAAATGAACTGTCTTTAAATATATTCTGTTTTTGTATATATTAGATACCCATCATCATTATACACAATTTTGTATTTACAATAAAGTCCAGGTATTCAGAATAATTTGTTATAAATTAAAATTGCACTGCTTGATAATTAACAGGTACCCTATTCGGGAGCAATACACCCTAAGATTTAAAACGGATATTTCAATTACTATTCCACATCTAAAGTGTCGGCGATTTTGTGGGTTAAAAAGTAAAAGATTCATGTCACGGACAAATTTCATTCTCTTTACGCCTCAAATGGCCGTGAGACTGACAAAATGCCCTTTCAACATCCCAATTTGTCGTTATTCATTATAAAGTATAAATAGCAGAGGCAAATTCTCTTACGAATTGCTCTGCTATTGAATGTTTCTGTGACTAACATTACTTTAGAAGTAGCGTTGTTTATTCAATTACTCCACACGCAATTCTATCTCCCGCATTTCCTGCTGGTTGGGAAACATAATCATCTGGATCCGAATGAATTACCAAAGATGTACCACCTTCTTTAAGTAAGGAGTTCTTCTTCCCTTTTTCCAAGGTGACCATATCTGCCAACGCTTCTATAGAAAGCTTACCATTTTCCCCTACATTAATATTCTTTAAATCACCTGCATGTGGACCTTCTGGGTTTTCAAATCCATGCTTTTTACCTGTTGGATTAAAGTGCGCTCCCGCAGATTCGAATGTCGGAGCAATACATGATCCATTTTCGTGAATATGAAAACCATGTCCACCAGGAGGTAAATTTTCCCCTTTAATTGAAATATTTACTCCACTGGATTCTGACTCCACAAGCGATGCGTTAGCAACCACTTCCCCATCACTATTTTTCAGGTCAACAAGGACATTTTTATTAACCGTTGAATTTACTTCTTGGTGTTCTGGCTCTTGTGAATTCCGATTTTCTTCCTTATCTTGTGTTGTCTGATTGCAAGCCATTAGTACGGTTGATGTAAGAAACATTAGTAAAATAAAACGCTTCATGGCAAAATCCTCCATCTATTTTTAATACCATTTTTGCCATGAAACATTTTTTTAAACAAAATGGGGGTAAATTCACTTTTCAATATATTCATCCCAAAAGAACTAGCCCCTTTTTACAGGGCTAGTTCTTATTATACAACTACAACTTCTTCTTTTTTGACTTTGTTTTTTCCAAATGGAGTGTGGTCTTTTATGAATGGAATAACCCATCTATCTAAACCGTAACGTCCTGCGTTGAATCCTGCTACGATTAAGAATACGGTGATTAATACCATTTGTGCATTTGTGCTTACTGTTCCACTGAATAAAAATGCGAAGTTCATCGTGATACCCATTAATGCTGCGAAGTTAGTGAAAATACCTAAGATGAGTGCTGTACCAACTAATACCTCGCCCCACATAACTAAGAAACTAAATAGTTCCGCATTTGGTAGTGCTACCGCTTCTAAGAATGTCGCCCACCAACCTTGGACTGCTGGATGCTCTCCACCCGCACTAGCTATCGCGCCTTGTAAAAAACCACTTGCATCAAATCCGCCACTTGTTAATTTACCAATTCCCGCCGTTATCCATGTATATCCAATATAAACTCTTAATACCGTTAAAATCGCTGCTACTATTTTATTATTGCGAATGAATTCCATAATCATGTTGATCCACTCCTTTATTTTATTGTTCAATGTTTCACAATATATTGTGTGTTTCTTATTACATTTTCATCATACAATCATTCATTACTTTTGGAAATGTGTTTGCTCACTATTTCACAATTAGGTCACAATGTTTTGAACAAAGTATGAACAATAATTTTGATACTTTTTGAAACCTATCCACTTTTCCTTTCGTACTACAAAGCATCAAGCCAAAAAGAAAGGATGAAATGACATGGAAGTTATGTTAACGGTTGAAGGCCTTGAGAAGTCATTTAAAGATAAAAAGGTTTTAAAAGGCATTTCATTCGAAGTACGGAAAGGGGAAATTATGGCAATCCTCGGTCCAAATGGTGCAGGCAAATCTACAACGATACGAAACATTATGGGAATTATGTATCCTGATAAGGGATCCGTTACATTTCATCAACATAACGGAAAAGGGATTCCAAGAGAAAAAATCGGATATTTACCAGAAGAACGCGGACTTTATAAAAATGTCAATGTCATGGATATTTTACTTTATTTAGCCGATCTAAAAGACTACCCACTACATAAAGCCAAAGAACGAGCACTCATGTATTTAAAAAAGTTTGATCTAGAAGGAAAGGAAAAGATATCTGTTGAGGAATTATCGAAAGGAATGGGTCAGAAAGTCCAATTCATTTCCTCCATTATCCATGAACCTGAGCTCCTCATATTGGATGAACCTTTCTCCGGACTGGATCCAGTTAGTCAAGAATTATTTAAAGAAGAGATTAGAAGTTTAGCAGATAATGGGACCGCTATCCTTTTATCCTCACATCAAATGAATTTAGTTGAAGAAATGTGTGACCGCCTCTTCATGATTCAGCGTGGTCAGAAAGTGATATACGGTACATTAAATGATGTAAAAACAGAGTATGCTAACTTCAAATGTACGATAAGGGGATTAAACAATCACCATGAATTAGAGAACATCCCGGAAGTAGTTAGAGTAGAAGATAAGGGAGAATCCTCCATTCTTTACCTTGAAAAAGATGTTGATCCTGGGAACTGGTTAAAACAACTCCCCGATAAAATAAATATTCATGAATTAAATATCAATCGGATTTCCCTTCACGAAATTTTTATTGATATTGCCACAGACAAAAACTTAATGAAGGAAGGAAGTGAAGTTCTTGCGTAATTCAATGAAAGTTGCTAAATGGGAAATCAAGCGAAATATGAAAAATAAAACCTTCCTTATTGGATTATTTCTCACCCCTATTCTCATTGTTGCCTTTATGTTTATTGGCAGTTTATTCAATGATGACTCAGAGGATTTAACTACTGAGCAAGTTACAGTATTAGTAAATGATCAACTAAATACGTTTGATAGCTTAGAAGAAACAATAAATCAAACAGCTTTAAATTTAGAATTAAAGAAAACTGATATTTCTGAAGGTGATGCCCAAGATGCTCTTATAGGCAGTGAAAATACAGCCTATATTTTTATAGATCAGCGTGCACTAGAACAAGGAATAGTACCCGTTTATACAAGTGAAGAAATAAATCCATATTTCATGGATCAAATCCAAGTTTTTGAAACTCCTTTAAAATCAATTCAATTAGAAAATTTGGGATTAACAGATGAACAGTTAGTCATGATTTCAAGCAATATTTCGTTTGAAAAGGTCGTATCAGGTGATAGGGATTCTGGTACAGAAAATAACTCGGAAGAAAGCTCTGGCCCTCCACTTGAGAAGATCATTCCAGGTATTTTTGCTGGATTTGTTATGCTATCTATTGTATTTACTGGAATGGCTATTTTCCAAAGCGCTTCACAGGAGAAAAAGGATAAAATTGCAGAAATTATCTTATCTTCATTAACTCCAGGAGAACTAATGAATGGGAAAATCATCGGTTACTTTGTTTTAGGTCTTATTCAAACGGTTGTATCGATTGCTATTTTACTTCCAGCAGCAATTTGGAAAATTGATTTCCCATTTATGGAGTACTTATTTGTACCTGAACTTGCTTTATACCTCTTTATTGCTATATTAGGATATCTACTCTTTGCTGCAATATTTGTTGGGGTTGGAGCAACAATGGCGGATATTTCAACTGCAGGGAACTTCCAAGGATTTGTCATGATGTTACCTTTTGCTACTTTTATATTTATAGGGCCTGTTCTAGGTGATCCTAGTGGTCTATGGGCACAAGTTGGTACCTATATTCCTTTTACATCGCCAGGAGTATTACTTTTAAGACTTGTATTACTTGATCATTGGCCTTGGCTAGAAATAATAATAGCTTTAGCGATTTTATTAGTAAGTATAGTCTTATTTATGAAGCTTGCAGGGAAAATCTTTAAAGTTGGTATTCTACTATATGGAAAAAATGCTTCCGTTAAAGAAATTTGGAAATGGATTCGAGCATAAGTGCCATAGGAATCTATTGCATCCCCTTTCTCCCTCCGATATAATTTAGAAATATTGATTACTATAAAGGAATCGGGAGGGAGTTTTTTTGGCTCAAGGCAAAAGTCCGAAATCGATTGGGTTGCCGTTAACCATTTCCATTATCGCTATTTCCTTTTCGGCGATCTTCGTAAAATGGTCTGAATCCCCCGCTACCATTTCAAGTATGTATCGGATGTGGATTGCTGCATTATTTTTATTACCAATCGTTTGGAAAAAGAGAAATGAATTTAAAAAAATAACAAAAAGGGACTGGAACCTTCTCCTTGTTTCCGGAGCTTTTTTAGGTCTCCACTTTGCCTTATGGTTTGGTTCGTTAAAATTAACCACAGTGGCAAGTTCTACGATTATTCTTGCACTACAACCAATTGTTGCTGTTATTGGTGGTTTTATTCTTTATAAAGAGAGAACAAATATTCAATCCTTATTAACGATGGGCATCGCAGTGATTGGTGTTGTTATGATTGGTTGGGGAGATTTTGCTTTAAGTACAGGAGCTATCATCGGGGATATTTTATCTTTCTTAAGTGTAATCGCTGTTGTCATTTATTTATTAATAGGTCAAAGCGTTGTCAAAAAGGTATCACACTGGATTTATAGTTTCTTAGTTTTTACCTTTGCTGGAATCTTCCTAACCTTATACAATATTGGAACGGGCGTAAATCTAGCAGGGTATGAATTTAAAGAATGGGGAATCTTTCTTCTTCTTGCAATTGTACCAACTATATCCCACGTCATCAATAACTGGCTGTTGAACTATGTCAATACAACTACGATATCTATGAGTATTTTAGGAGAACCAGTTGGAGCAAGTGCCTTAGCGTTCATCATATTAGGGGAACGCCTAACGGGCATGCAAATGATAGGCGGACTCATTGTTTTAGTCAGTGTCTTTTACTTTTTAACCCGTAAACATAACTTAGAATCTCAAAATCCAACCGCAGTGGATAGTTTGTAATTTATTATTTATGGTTTATGAGAGTACAATCAAAGAGTCAAGCTACCATGTTCTTTTTAGCAAGTAAAAAAGTATCAAAATCTTTTCTGTCCGGGGCTCCGATTACTCACCCTACCGTAAAGTTTGCATAAGTACAACTAAGGCATTCGCTAAAGCCTAGCGAATGCCTTAGTTTTCTAAATTCTTTACATGTTTTTCATTCCAAGTTCATATACTCTAATAACGTAATTATATATATTTGGGAATTGTTCTACAGAGAATATAAGAAACTTCGCCATTCTCTGTTACTTTTCAGGATCACAATCTACGCGGGGAGGATAATAAATGAAGGTAGTCACTATTCATGGATCAACGCGAGAGAATGGAAATACGGAATATTTGACATATAAAGCTGTTCCCAAGGATAAGGGGACTCATTTATATTTGCGAAATCATTTTATTCAACCAATAGTGGATGAACGTCATGCAAAAGATGGATTTAAACCTGTAAAGGATGAGCATAAAGATCTCATTCAAAAAATGTTAGAACATGATGTTATCGTCTTCTCAACCCCCATTTATTGGTATAGTATGTCGGGGCCAATGAAGATATTTATAGATCGTTGGTCACAAATTTTGCGTGATCCGGAATTCCCAAATTTTAGAGAGGAATTGAAGAATAAAAAAGTATACTTAATTGCTGTGGGTGGAGATAAACCTACTATAAAAGGACTTCCACTCATCGAGCAATTTAATTATATCTGTCAATTCTATGATATGTCATTTGAAGGCTACGTTATTGGAAGAGCGAGTAAGCCCGGACAGATTATTGAAGATGAAAGGGCTTTGAAGGCCGCTTCTTCTTTACTAGAACCATAAAGAAGACTTCAATAAGTGGGAGTTTTTCCTCATCCTCCCACTGATGGTTAGTCGCAATTATCGGACCTTTACGGGCGGTTAATCTCCCGCCCACCTTCTTTTCTTCCCAAAAGCTTTAGGTGGGATATAAACTTATATAAAACTAGGATGATTAAATTCATCCTTTTTTACTCTTGTCTAATCCTCCATTCCATAATATGATAGTAAATATTTCCAGTAATCATATAAAGGAGGTTATGATGAGAACTTTTCGACCAATCATCACAATCGGATTTATTTTATTAGTATTACTAATACCAATTTCAGGACATGCGGAGAGTGCAAAAACGTACGAAGTGAGTACTGGTGTACTTAACGTTAGAAGTGAACCTTCACTTAACGCGAATACTCTAGGTATACTTACAAAAGGAAATCAAGTGCAAGTATTCCAAGAACAATATGGGTGGGTTCAAACATATTATCAAGGAAAAGAAGCTTGGATTGCAAAACACCATCTTATTCCATTAGATGAAAGCCAAGTAAGTCAGGTAAAGCAAGCAACTGTTTTATCTATTGAAACGATTACTATTACGGCGGATGGAGTAAATATTCGCTCAGGTCCAGGTGAAGAATATCCCGTTATCGGTTCCGCTTCATCAGGTAAAACATATGAGCTTATACATACTGAAGGTAGTTGGCATAAGGTTTCCTTAAAAGGAGGCAAAACTGGTTGGGTTGCTTCCGAGTTAACGAATAAAAATGCAGTAAATAATAGTGGGAATAGTGAAAAACCCAAAGTGAACGCCAAAACACTATCCCCAACGAAACAAAGTGGCTCCTTATCTGACCGTCATATTGTACTTGATCCAGGGCATGGTGGTCGTGATCCTGGGGCAATTGGACTCGGTGGGATTTACGAAAAAAGCTTAACGCCGCCAATAGCAAATAGAGTTGCAGACAGGCTAAGAAATGCAGGTGCAAACGTAACGATTACTCGCGAAGGCGATTACTATGTATCTTTAGAGCAAAGAGCAGCGATTAGTAACTCGCATGATACGGATGCCTTTATAAGTTTACATTTTAATGCTTACCCAATTCTATCTGCACAAGGAATTAGTACGTTTTACTATTCCCGACCGGGACAACAATTGGCAAAAAGTGTACAAGCTTCCCTTTATTCTAATGTAACATTATATAACCGTGGTATTAAAAGAGAGGATTACCACGTATTGCGTAATACAGCAGCACCAGCCATCTTAATTGAACTTGGCTTTATAACTAATCCGCATGATTTGAATATTATTCAAACGGTAGATTATGAGCAACAAGTGGCTGAGGCGATAACGAGTGGACTTATTGATTATTTTAAATAGTGAACGATGAATGGCATGCGTAAAGACGTATGCCATTTTTATTTTACATTTCTTGTAAGGTTATACTTAGAAATCTTTTGTAAATAATAAAAGGAAGGAGGAGGACTTGTATGCAGCGAGATCAACAGGCTAATAAGAATTTGACTTCAAGTATGAAACCAGGATTTGCTGGAACCGACGCCAAAAAGGTAAAACAGGAAATTCAACAGGATATAAAAGAAGGACAAGGTGCAATGACTTCTAGAGAGGCTGGAGCAATGAGAGACTAAAAAAACAGTAAGAACAACGAACAACATAATGGTATGGATTAAACTTTTCCTAGTTCATTCTACCAAAAGAGGTGCTAATCGCTTATAAGCGATAGCACCTCTTTTGGTATTTACCTATATTACATTTTTTCTAATGAAACCACTTTTCTGGTTCCAGATCTATCGTTTTCTTATCGGATTTTTTTTCATTTAATTCCCTTACACCCTGTTGGAACTTTATGTATATATATAACTCACGCATAATTTCATCTAAAGAGGCATTCTCTGGTAAATCTTTAATAAGTTTTAGAACCTCTTCTTTCTCTGACATGTTAACCTCCCCCTTCTCTTATTTTCAGTATAGCATAGAAATTCTCTTACCTTACCATGCTATGATTTGAAAAAATAGATGATGCTAAGGGGGAGTTTGCTGCTTTACTTATAAGTCATCAAAACCGTTTAAATCGCTCGTCTTCGTATACTGTCTAGACTTTTGTTCAAAGAAATCTGTTTTAGTTCCGTCAATATTATCTGCATACGCGCGAATCCACTTCATCGGGTTCTCCGTGAATTCTGGATATATTTCACTTAACCCCATCATCCGAAGCATTTTATTGGCACGATATTTGATATATCCCTCCATCTCGGCTAAATCAAAGCCGTCGACATCCTTCAGAACATAATGGGACCACTCTGTTTCTAGTTCAACAGATTCTTTGAAATGATCATATACCCAAGTGATAAAGGTTTCGTTGTTATACTCTGGGTTTTCAGCTAATGTGGCACGGAATAATTCGGTTATGAATCGGCCATGCTCCAGTTCATCACGATTAATATAGCTAATCATCGTTGACGTACCTACCATCTTATTATCCCTTGCCAAATGATAAAAGAATGCGAAACCAGAATAGAAAAACATTCCTTCTAATAGGGTTGTATAAACTAAAGTTTTTAATATATTTTCAAGTGTTGGTTTCTCTACAAAATCATTATATTGATTCATGATCGTTTGATTCCGTTTAAGTAGTACTGGATCGTTTCTACCATGTTCAAAGGAACGCTTCTGTTCATCCAATGATACAACCGACGATAGGACATAGGAATAGCTTTCATTATGAACAGCCTCCTGTTGTGCAATGACCGCCATAATCGATTGAACAGAAGGATCTGTTGCATATAAACTTAGGAGTAAAGCTGTCCTTGTTTGAGGTCCATCCAACGTAGATAATAAACCAATAATTTTTAAGTATGCTTCTTGTTCAGCAGGTGTTAATCTCGGAAATTCCTTTACATCATTGGACATATTAATTTCATCCGCTTGCCAGTAATTCCCTACTAGACGTTTATACATTTTGTACCAATGGGGGTACGCAATATCATTCCAATTCAGAATTCCACTAGAAGTACCACCAAATATCCCGGTTGATTTATTTGGATGTATCGGCTCCAGTGTTTTAGCCTTGTTTAAGATTATATTTTGCACCATATAACACTCCTTCTACCCAATCGATCACCTTTTTCGCTTGGCTTCCTCTTGGTGACTGCTCAATTTTTAACTCCGGATAGGAACTATTGTAAAAGATAGCTAGTTTACTAGCTGCCAAACAAAATAAATCATCTCCACCAAACTGTGTATCTCCTGTACCAAAGACAAATATATTTGGCGGTTTATATCCTATTTCCAGGACAAAATCCTTAACTTCATCTGGTGTACTCCCTCTTTCCCATGTAAAAGTTCCAAGGAAAATATAATCATATTGCTCTGGGCTAATAGGCAAATCAATCCCTATCCGGTGCATCTCTACTTCAACATTTTCTTTTAGTAATGTTTCTTCAATTAATTCTGCTGTTTCCTTTGTATTACCGCTATAAGATAAATACGCGATTATTGCCTTCAACTTTGACACCATTCACATTCTTCTACGTCATTTGATGTAGATCTTACATAATATGTCGTTTTTAGTCCCTCACGCCATGCTTGTAGATGAAGGTCTAGTAACACAGATGCCCGTATTGTATTTGGTACATAAAAGTTAAAAGAAATACTTTGATCAATATGTTTCTGTCTCGCAGCATTTTGCTTAATGGACCAACGTTGATCCACGATGTAAGCAGAACGACGGTAAATATCATACGTACGATGGTCGATGTCTGGTGCAGTTACGGGAATTTTAAAATCCTTCTTTTCTTCGTAATAGAAAGGCTTGAAGATCGGATCAATACTTGCGGTGGACCCAGCGATCATAGCAGTCGTTGAATTCGGTGCTACAGCCATTAAATATGCATTACGCATTCCGTTTTCTTTTACCTCTTCCATGAGTTTTATCCAGGTATCATCTTTATATCCTTTTTCCTCAAAATAAGCTCCTGTACTCCATTTACTTCCATGGAATTCAGGATAATGTCCCTTTTCTTTACTTAGTTTCATACTGCTCTTAATGGTCAAATAGGCTATTTTTTCATAAAGGGTGTCCGCATATTGAACGGCTTCTTCCGTTTCCCACTTGATTCCCATTACTGCTAATAAATGATGCCAACCAAATGTCCCCAGCCCAATAGCGCGGTACTTTTTATTCGTTCGTTCAGCCTGTTTAATTGGTAATGTATTAATATCAATAACATTATCCAGCATCCGGACTTGAATAGGGATAAGACGTTCTAATACCCCTTCTGGAACAGCCTTACCTAGATTAATAGAACTTAAATTACAGACAACATAATCACCAGGTTTATATTTTTTAACGATGGTCTCCTCATTCTCCACATACTCCTCTAGAAACTCAGATGGAGATTGATTTTGCGTAATTTCTGTACATAAATTGGAACAATAAATAATCCCTGTATGTGCATTACTGTTCTTTCGATTCACTTCATCCCGATAAAACATAAATGGGGTTCCGGATTCAAGTTGCGATCTCATAATCCGTTTCATGATATCGATTGCCGGCACTTTTCTTTTGGATTGAAGTGGTGCTTCGATACACTGTTCGTATTTTTCTCGAAAACTCCCACTTCCCTTTTGCTCATCAAAATAGTCTTCTAATGAAAAGCCCATAACCTGACGAATTTCATGCGGATCAAATAAATACCATTCCCCTCTCTTATCTACTTGTTCCATAAAGTAATCAGGTAGACAAACTCCGGTAAAAATATCATGAGCACGCATTCGATCGTCGCCATTATTTAACTTAAGATCTAAAAATGCCTCAATATCTCGATGCCATACATCTAAATATACTGCGATTGCGCCTTTCCTCGTTCCTAACTGATCAACACTTACAGCTGTATTATTTAACTGTTTAATCCATGGAATTACTCCACTGGACATCCCCTTAAAACCTTTTATATCACTACCTCTGGAACGAATTTTACCCATGTAAACCCCGATTCCACCGCCATTTTTAGATAACCTAGCAATGTCTGTATTACTATCATAAATGGACTGAAGGCTGTCATCGACTGTATCAATGAAACAACTAGATAGCTGACCATGGGTTTTGCCGGCATTTGCTAGCGTTGGGGTTGCTACTGTCATATACAAATTACTTAGTGCCCAGTATGCCTCTTCTACTAGTTGCGTCCGTCTTGATTTATCTTCATTTTGCATTAAATGCATCGCAATAATCATCCAGCGTTCTTGTGGTAGCTCATGTGTATTCTTCTCAAAATCTGTAGCCAAATATCTAGTAGCTAAAGTATAAATCCCTAAGTATGTAAAATTCATATCCTTATCTGGGTCTATTAAATCCCCAAAATAATTAATTTCATCTTCCGTATACTTTCCCAGGAAATGACTGGAATATATACCTTTATCCGTTAAACTCTTTATTAATTTAAGAAATGATCCGTAGTTTTTATTTTTATCATCGTAATTTCGGTTTATTGCTGCCTGTTTATATAATCTTTGTAAATAAAGTCTTGCGGCAAAGAAGGACCAATCTGGGTTTGCCTCATCTATTTCTTCTAGCGCCTTTTTTATTAGAAAATCTAATCCTTTTTCATATTCTTGATAATGGTTAAGACTTGTCTCTACTTTTTCTATGAATAAGCCTATGTCTAAAGATAGGCCTTTTGCCGCCTTTTCTATCACCCTATTTAATTTTTCATTTTCTTTAACCATTTCTACAATCATCATAGCCCTCCTCTTGTAATTAAACACCAAAAAACCGTTCACCAGAGCATGAACGGTTATAAACGACAGAAAGTATGTACCAATCTATCATTTCACCATCCCTCACCCCGGGGATTTGAAACTAAAGAAAAATGGCAGGTATCCTGACTTGTGTATCAAACCTACTAGAGCCCTTCCCATATCACAGTCTTTAAAGCCTGTTAATACAGTGGGTTTCTCTTTCGTAACACTTACAGTTGCGGGGGCAGTTCTAGATTTACACTAGATTCCCTATTAAGACTACAGTCACCATTCGTCTATTCACTATATATAGTATTTGCTTTTGCTGTTATGTACAATATATTGATGAATCAAACATATCATAGAGTTTAATAGAAAGCAATACAAAAAATACATAAAGAAGACTTCCATCAGTGGGGGCTTTTTCCTTCATCCCCCACTGATGGTTAGCCACACTTATCGGACCTTTACGGCAGTTAATCTCCCATAGAGGCTTGAAGTGGAATAAAAAGGCACAAAAGCATTTCAAAATGCCCTTGTACCTTTAATTTTAATAGATTTGATACTAGTTTAACACCGCACGGTCACTGCCAAATTGTTCGCCACGAATGCGTTGGAATTCGTGCAGAAGGTTTTCGATAGTAAGATTTTGCTTTTCTTTCCCACGAACATCGAAAATAATTTGCCCTTTATCCATCATAATTAATCGATTTCCTAAATCCAATGCTTGTTGCATATTATGGGTAATCATTAATGTTGTTAATCCGGATTCTTTGACAACCTTTTCTGTCAAATTCGTAATTAATTCTGCACGTGACGGGTCTAGAGCAGCTGTATGCTCATCTAAAAGAAGAATATCTGGTTGTGTAAAAGTAGACATTAATAAGGATAATGCCTGCCTCTCCCCACCTGAAAGTAAGCCAACCTTCGCAGTTAATCGATCTTCTAGACCTAAGTTAAGAGTCTTCAAATAATCTCTAAACATCTCTTTTCGCTGTTTTGTAACACCTAATTTAAGTATTCTCTTTCTTATACGAGAATACGCCATCGCCAAATTCTCTTCTATCGTCATAGATGGTGCTGTTCCGGCCATAGGATCCTGAAAGACACGACCAATATATTTAGAACGCTTATATTCCGGCAAATCTACAACCTGTTTCCCATTAATAAACACATCCCCGACATCAGGTATTAGCACTCCAGAAACGATATTCATAAGTGTTGATTTACCAGCTCCATTACTACCAATTACTGTGACAAAGTCCCCTTTTTCAAGTTCTAGATTGATGTTTTGTAAAGCTTTCTTTTCATCCGGAGTGCCTTCATTAAATGTAATAGAAATATCTTGTAGTTTAAGCATGGCTATCTCCCCCTGCCTTAAGTTGCTGACGTTTCATGATACGTCGTCTTTTTTCTTTTCTAGATTGAATGATTCTGGGAGCAACGAGGGCAACAACAACTATTATTGCAGTAATCAACTTCATGTCCCCAGTTTCAAGGAAGTCAAAACGTAAAGCTAGTGTGACGATAATTCGATAAATGACTGCTCCAAGAATGACCGCTAAAGTAGCTCGAACAATCGTCTTTGTACCAAATAATGCCTCACCTATAATGATAGAAGCTAAACCGATAACAATAAGTCCTAGCCCCATATTAACATCTGAGAATCCACCTAATTGAGCTATTAATCCGCCACTAAGGGCAACAAGCGCATTCGAGATACCGACGCCAACGATAATAAGTGAATCCGTGTTTGCGGAAAGACTACGGATCATTTTCTTGTTATCACCAATTGCTCGTAATGCAAGACCGACTTCTGTCTTTAAAAAGTAGTCCGTTAAAAGTTTAATAGCGAGGGTGACGAATATCATAACGATAACGATGGACCAAGTCTTAGGGAATCTTTCCATTCCTATCGCAGAAAGGAGGCCATTAAATACGGAGTCAAGTCCAATAGCATCCCAAATAGATGTTAATTGTTGAAATAACGTAGTCTCATTTAATAAAGATAAAGTTGGCTGATCCATAATCCGTAGATTAATAGAATAAAGTGCCGTCATCATTAAAATACCGGCCAATAATGAATTAATTTTTCCTTTCGTATGCAAGACACCTGTTACACAACCTGCTAAAAATCCAGCAACTGCTGCAAGTAAAGTAGCGATAATTGGAGGAACCCCATTGATAATAGAAAAGGCAGCAACCGATGCGCCAGTTACAAAACTTCCTTCTACAGTTAAATCTGGAAAGTCTAAGACACGAAAGGTTAAATAAACACCTAAGGCCATGATGGCATAGATGACTCCTGATTCTACAGCTCCAAATAATGATATAAACATAATTTCCATTCCTTTCGTGCAATTAACATGTTGTATGATTCTTCAGGGGGTAAAAAGCACTATAGAGCCAGTTCCTGTACTGGCTCTAACGTACTAATATGTCGGTAATTACTTTTCTGCTTCAACTACAGATTCATCCCAATCGGAATTCCATTCAATTCCTTGTTCTTCAGCCGCATCTTTATTGATGAATAATTTAATTTCTGGCGGAAATTCTGGAGGAATTTCGCTTACCTTTTTCTCTCCACTTAAGATATCAGCGGCCATCTCGCCAGTTCGATATCCTAATGTATAATAATCAATTCCAAATGTTGCAAAGCCACCTTTTGCTAATGAATCCGGCTCACCAACAATTAATGGAATGTCTTGATCATTTGCCACACCAACAACACTATCAAGAGCAGATACAACCGTGTTATCCGTAATAATATAAATAACATCTGCTTCTCCGACTAAAGTAGTTACAGATTGTTGTACTTCAGCAGTATTCGCTACTGTACGCTCAACGATTTCAAGGCTTGTATCTTCAGCAGCCTTCTTGACTTCATCTACCTGCGTTACAGAGTTTTGTTCACCTGCATTATAAACCATTCCTACTTTTGAATCCGGGAAATATTGATCTATAAATTTAACTGTTTCACTGATTGCATCTGGATGTAAATCTACATTACCTGTAATATTCTCTCCCGCCTGATCCATAGATGGCACTAATTTAGCTTCTACTGCATCCGATACAGATGTAAAAACAATGGGAATATCACTTGTTGCTTGTAACGCCCCTAATGCACTTGGAGTAGAATTGGCAAAAATTAAATCCACTCCGTCTGCTACAAATGAATCAGAAATGGTTTTAACGTTATTTTGATCATTTTGTGCACTCTTAAAGTCATATTCAACGTTTAAACCAGCGTCTTTTATTGCTGCTTGGAATCCTTCATAAGCTTTGTCTAATGATGGATGCTCCAAGATTTGCGTTGCACCAACAGTAAACGTTTCTCCACCATCAGAACTAGTTTCTCCTTCTGTTTTACTAGAATTAGTTGCATCTTCATTTGATTCCGCTACAGTATTATCAGAATCAGAGCCGCATGCCGTAAGTATTGCGATAAAAGTAATGATAGCAAGTAATTGCAAGAACTTTTTCATCTTTCTTCCCCCATCTTATACGATAAAATTTTCTAAATATTTAATCGTGATTATACCATACTATTTTCCCAACTGCGATAGTTTTTGAAATATTTTTTCATTTTATTATAACTACTAAAATAACCACCATTAATCTATCGACTTGAGGTTTCACTTTTTATACAATTCCCTTTGCAAAAATAGCACCACTTCATTTACACAAATTTTCCAAAGATTATATAGCTATTTAATTAGCTATCACTTATAATCTTATTGTTATAAATAAAAAGATTAATCGTTACAAGGAGGGAGTAAAATGCTTGATGAAAGTGATTTGAAGAATAGATTAGTTCATCGTAAAGAAAACGTTTATTTTATTATCACTTTATTGTTTAGTATTTTAGTTTATGTTGTTCTAGTTTTTTCGATTATTGGAATTGCAATTATTTTAGGATTTATGCTTATTTCTTACTTTTTTCACGCATTATCGATGGCATCCATTCGCCGAAATGGGGTTCAACTGAGTGAACAGCAATTTCCAGATATTTACCAAAAGGCGGTAAACCTCGCCAAAGATATGGAATTAGAGAAAGTACCTGCTATTTATATAATGGAATCTATGGGGGTACTAAATGCATTTGCGAGTCGTTTCTTTGGTAAGAACATGGTTGTTGTATATTCGGAAATATTCGACCTCGTTGAAGATAATCGTGAAAAAGAATTGATGTTTGTATTAGCTCATGAGTTTGCTCATCTAAAGCGACGTCATGTGTTGGTTCATTTACTGCTTCTTCCGTCCATGTTCATTCCCTTTCTCGGTAATTCCTATTTACGAGCTTGTGAATACACCTGTGATCGTTATGCTACTTACTATGTAGGTAATATGGACGCGGCTAAAGAAGCACTATCCATGCTAGCGATAGGCAAAAGGCTTTCGGCAAAGGTGAATGAAGAAGCTTATGTAGAACAATTAAGTGAGGAATCTGGCTTTTTTGCTTGGCTAAGTGAAAAGCTTTCCACTCATCCTGACTTACCGAAACGAATGAATGCATTAGATCATTGGGCCAATCCGGAACAATATCCACTTCACCGTGAAAAGAAAACAGGAATCATCTTAGGGATCATTGTTTCCATCGTATTAGTTGTTTTCTTTACAGGAGCAGCCACACTACTCTTGGAAAATTCAACCGCCTTACCAACTCTTTCTGATTCTTACCTTTTAGAGGATGATGAGTATATGTATGAAGAAGAACCGTTTGACTATCCACCTATTATTGAAGCGTTCACCGATGGGGACATGGGACTTCTTCAACAGCTTGTTGATGAAGGGGAAGATATTAACGAAAAAGATAGTGAAGGTTTCACTGCACTTCAATATGCAGTAATTTGGGGGGATACAGAGGCTACTCAGTGGCTCATCGAAAATGGTGCCGATGTTAATACAATGGACAGCTGGGGCTCAACTCCTTTAATGAATGCCGTTTACAGTGACGTAGGTGTTGACATAACCGAACTATTAATAGAAAACGGTGCGGATAAAACATTAACAGACTCCGATGGCAAAACTGCCTATGACTATGCTGTCGAAAACAGAGATACCCAGCTTAGAGACCTGTTAAAATAAAATAATAGCCAAATAAGGCATCTAACCCTTATTTGGCTATTTATTCATACTAGAAAAGAAGTCCCCTAATGGATCAAATTCTTCCTCTTCGACTTCTTGTTCTTCTTCGTTATGAATTTCTAACATATCTATCTTAACATCATCTATCTTATTACTTTCTTCATCGATAGTTGGCAATTCATAGACCGATTCTAGTTCTTGTTCTTGCTCCTGATCTAGTCCAGATTCCACTTTCTCTTCTTCAAAAGCAAATATTTCATCCACGTTCATCGTATTACTATTTAAAGAAGACAAAAGAGAAGTAGCACGCATGGGATCACTTAATAAATGATATAGAATACTCCCTATCATTGCTTCTGAATGTTCATGCTTAAGCCAACTTCTTTGCTCTTTCGTAAGTTTTTTAGGCAAAGGAACGGAAATAACTTCCCGTTCCTTTGAGAATGATTCATTGACACCTTTTAAAACAAAACTAGCAATGGTGCTGGAAAAATTTCTCCGTTCTTTTTCTTTTAAATCCGATAACTTTTTAAGTAGATAATCAGGCGTATCTGACGGGACACGAAATGTAATAGATTGTCCGCGTTCTATACCTTTCTTCACCATTTAATCACCCTATTTTGATTCAGTGACAACTTTTTCTTCTTTTTTATCTTTATTTAATGTACCAACAAATTGATTGATTAATTTATAATAAGCATTCGCCATCATCCAAATACTTTCTTCTTCATTTTCAAAGAATTCAATGTTAAATCCATCCAATTTATTATTTAATGCTTTAATATAATCTTTAAGTACAGCAGAACCTCCACCAACAAAGTAGCAGATTTCAGATTGAGAGTTTTTCGCCCATGTATTTCTTAAAAAGCGATACTCCTTCTTAGCTAATTCTAATAAAATGTGGTCTGTTATATCATTGACATTCGTTCTGCTACCTCTTACCATAATATGGTTGCGGTCGTTTTTTCGAGTAATAATATCTACTACATCACTACGGCTATCTAGTTCCACACCATGGCGAGAGCGAATTTCCTCACGAATTTGTTCTAATGATTCAGAAACCCCTAAGTTATAACCTTGGGCCTTATCATCATCGACATTACGGTTTTTAATGACTGCAATATCTGTTGATAACCCACCAATATCTTGGATTAAAATTTGCTTATCTAATAATTCTTTGTTAATTACCTTCAAATCATTATCCATAACAAGGTTTACATAAGCAGCGAAACCTTCTGGATAAACTTTAACATCTTCAAATTTTAAATTTATCTTCTTACCTTGATGCTTCGGTGTTACTAAAAACTCAACCTGATGAACAGAGCTTAATAATTGAGAACGATAACCTACATCTTTACCTTCTTTTACCTCTCTTAACGGAAGCCCGGTTCCTAACATGTAGTTAGCTTCTATAACACCGTTTCTCTCCCTGAAATCATCCGATTCAACCGCATCTAATGCTAATGCAGCAAATAACATTACTAAGGTTTGGTCTTCTTCTGATTTACTACTTCCTGGGTCAAGTTCTTGAGAATTGGTAGTCTTAGCTGCTAGATTACCAACACGGTAGATAACATTATTTTCTTCTAATGCTGGTGAGTGAACACGAATATGTATGTTATCTAATACTTCCTTCTTATCTAGTTCTTCTATACCAATAACAGGTCGATCTTCTAAATCAGGAGCAATAATGTTAGGAATGTACAACTGATTTTCTAACTTCCCAAACAATCCTTTCAAAGCATCGTTACCTACATCAACTGCAGCGATTCTAGATTTTATCATAGTAAAACTCCCTTCAAAAAACTACTTACTATAATAGAATAATAGTTTTTTTTCCATTTGACAATCCAACTTTTGAAGTATTCTTTTTTGTGTACATGTAATCTCTTGCGCAAACACCATCAAATCAACATGTACACTCATTTATTTACATGTAATCATTTATTGTAAACAAAAGTACTATAGACGTAAACATGTATTCATTTTTGTAAACATGATATTTCAACCCCTCCCCTACCAAAAAAAGGGGGCCGCTATATCCTTCTAGCTACATAAAAAAGCCATGCTATTTTCGAACATGACTTTGTATAAAGCGAACTTCTAATCCGACGATATCTATCATCGTCTTTCTTTTCTCAATAAAGGATCTATCTTAGAGAGAGTACTCCAAAAGTGATAAAAGATAATAGAAGAAAAACAAGTTTTTTTATAGTAGGAAATATGCTTTGAAAACCAGAGCTGACCAGTAGCTTCATTGGATAAGACAATCTCGCTACCCTCCCCTACCAAATACAACAGTGAAACATCAATCGGTACTGCCAAATATGTAAAGAATCTTACTTTTGATTAAGAAAAAAGAAGAAATGCTTGATAGTTCCAAACAATAACTGATTCTCAACGAAGATAAGCTGCAAAGAGAAGAGGAATTGGATGGATGCTACACCATTATGACGAGTAAACATCAGTATCCGATAAACGAATTGTTGAACTATGCAGATGGTCAGTGGAGGAGTGAGCAATCCTTTAAAGTCACAAAAAGTGATTTAGAAAGCAGATCAGTCTATCTTTCCAGACAAGAACACATCGCAGTCCTTTTCCTCACCAAATTACTTAGTTCAAAAAGCATTGATAATATATTTGCATTTTTCGTGTCTTTTAACTATATATAATTCAAACACATATTTTGAAATTTTATTAAGGGAACAGGAGATGTCAATTATGAATAAACTAATCTCAACCATAGTTTCGGCTATCATTTTAGGGATAATATATTACCTGTTTACCCCTATACTCTCTGATGCTTTATTCGTCACTTTCGGCGCACTAATTGTATTAACACTTAGAGAAATAATAGTTTCATATTTCAACAAATGAACAAAGGCGCAAGCGCCCGTTTAGCGACGTACGGACTGGACTGAGCCGCAGGAGATAAAGGAAACACGACGAACGGAGTGAGTCGATGTTGACTTATCGTACGGAGGTGAAGGAAGTCTCGCTAGTCGCTGGGCGCTGGAGCCGGACGTGGCCCTCCCTATGACAAGATTTAATAAGCTACTTTTTTATACTATCTTATCTTTAGAAAAAATAACCAACCTTATTAGATGGTTATTTTAATTTAAATCACAAATACGTTGAGTACATACCGATCAGACCTTTACGGGCAGTTGATCTCCCACCTACCTTCTTTGTTCCCCCAGAAGATAGAGTAGGGATAAACTAATTAACAGTATACGGTAGTTTTGAAATAATCTAATTTGTCTCTTTTGTCATTGTGAGAATTTTGGAGCGACCTCTAAAAAAGGTATTCGGTTACAGCCATTCTTGATTGTCTCAGAGTAGTTTTATGCAACTAAATATAGGAAAACTATTGTCGGTTTGACTTTTATGATGAAGTGTTTTCCTATGTTAAGAAAAAATCGGGGATAGATTTGGGCCAAAAAAGAGTGATTTTCACTACAACCTTCCGACAAACAGAAGCAGCCAAGTATCCAATAACCATATGGATGCTTGGCTGCTTTTACTTCATTGCAAAAATCAAAGTACATATACTCATTCGCGCAAATGCTGAAACACCAATATGTACACGTATTTGAATACTTGTATTCATAATTTGTAAACAAAACTACTATAAGTGTAAACATGTATACATATTCGCAAACACCACATTTTACCCCTCCCCTACCAGAAGGGAATCTTCTATATCCTCTTAGCCACATAAAAAATAAGCCGCGCTATTCTCTAGCACGACTTATGCATTATACTACTTTTGATTTTTTCATTTGTTTACTTCTTAATTGTCCGCATGCTGCATCAATATCAGCACCGTTTTCCCAACGTACACCGCATTGGATACCATGTTCCTTCAATATTTCAAAGAACTGCTGGATGGAGTTAGAGTCACTACGTTGATATTGAATATGCTCATCTACCGTATTGTAAGGAATTAAGTTAACATAGGCTAAATGACGGTGGTCTTTTAGTAACTTAGCAAGCTGTATAGCTTCTTCTTTATGGTCATTGACGTCTTTAAGCATAATATATTCATACGTAATTCGGCGATTTTTCTTCTCTAGATAATACTTAATTGCTGGCATTAACTTTTCTAATGGAAATGCCTTATTAATCTTCATAATACTAGTACGTAATTCGTTATTAGGTGCATGTAGGGAAACAGCAAGATTCACTTGAATATCTGTATCAGCAAATTCATAAATCTTATGAGCTAGACCACTTGTAGATACCGTAATATGTCTAGCACCAATATTTAACCCACGATCATCATTCACTACATATAAGAAATTCATTAAGTTCTTGAAGTTATCTAAAGGCTCCCCTATTCCCATAACTACGATATGACTAACGCGCTCTTCTTTTCCTTGTTCGTCTAGGTGTTTCTGTACATTCATGATTTGTTCTACAATTTCGCCACTAGTTAAATCACGGCTCTTTCTTAATAAACCACTTGCACAAAATGAGCAACCAATGTTACATCCTACCTGTGTCGTAACACAAACAGATAAACCATAACTAAAACGCATAAGGACTGTTTCAATTAAATTTCCGTCTGTAAGTCTAAACAAGAACTTTTTCGTACCATCTTTAGATTCCTGTCTAATTTCCTCATCTAGTGTGTGCAATACAAAATTATCTTCTAACAATTCTATCGTTTGCTTGTTCACGTTTTTCATTTCATTAAAGTTATTCACACGCTTTTTATATAGCCAATCCCATACTTGATTAGCTCTAAAGCGTTTCTCACCATGCTCCATTAGCCAATCTTCTAATTCATGAAAAGTTAGCCCATATATGGATGTTTTGTTCACGATAAACCCTCATTTCGATTCATTAAAGTCCTACCATACATCATACTCCATGTGGTATAAGGAAATCAAATTGAAAATAGTGGATATTATGGGGAACTCTATTGTATATTTTACAATACATGAGTCTAATGAAATACTTGAAGGAATACAAGGTTTAATTCATAATTAAAGATAATACTAATAGATAAAGTAGGTATATGAAATATGAGTAAAATACGAAGAAACGATCCATGTCCCTGTGGGAGTGGTAAAAAATACAAAAAATGTTGTGGCGCTTCTAATGTAATTGCTTTTAGCCCAGACCTTTATAATATAGAATTAGATAAATTACATACAGAACTTATAAACTTTACTAAATTTAAACACCAGGATGCTTTTATCGAGGCTGTTAGCGACTTCCATCAACCCTTTATTAAAGAAGATGATGAACGATCAGATATTTATATTAAGAGTATTTCATTATGGACTGTCTTTAATGTACCGTTTATAGAAAATAAACAAACCCCTTTTAATGCCTTCTATGAAAAGTATAAGTCTAATATAAAATACAAAAAGGTAGTAGAAACATTTTCGAAATGGGATCAATATAAACCAGGCGTTTTCGAAATCATGTCGAAAAGCGAACAGGAAAACAAGATAACTTTACGCAATGTTGTTTCTAATGAATTATTCCATATCGCCTATAGAAACGCAGAAATGCTAAATGAAGGTAACCTTGCTGTCGGTATACTAGTTCCATATGTTCAGAAATATGAATTCTTCTCCACGATGGTTCTACTTGGAGATGCTAAGAAGAATCAAGTAATCGATATCGCATCCCGATATACGAAAAAATACGGTTCCCTCGTTCAACATTATCCCGATTTTCTAGCGGAAATTCTTACGTTGGATGAACAAGAGGAAGATGAGAAGTTGGAGTGGGATAATCCCTTGCATGAACATGTTGTACAAGAGTTTACCAATCACATGCGGATGAAAAACATCGAGGGAAAATATACAAGCATCGGAGAACAACTATGGAACGTCTATTGCAAAAATGAAAACCCTAATTTTAAAAAGGCAGCAGGGTATGCTGGAGCATTAGATTACCTCGTTCAAAATCTAATTCTAGAAAATGAAGTTACTCAAAGTGAAGTCGCAAAAGAATACGAAACATCAGCTACAACCATCTCATCTAATTTCAGAAAGCTTAAGACTGCTTTAGATGAAGAGATTCAACAAGTTATAAAGGAACTTAAATAGCCAAATCGATGGGCTACTGTAAACATATGAAGTAAATAACAGCAAATATCGCAACACCTTAAGGGCCTGATAAATATTGATTTATCAGGCCTTTAAACTTTAGTCAAGCCTTTCTTAAGCTAAAAATTGGACTCTACCAGAGGAAGTCTTTATCATTGCTTATTAAGAAAACACTTATTGAGGTGAATAGAATGAGCATACATGCAAGAGCAAGAAAGTTTAATGATATACCATTATCTATTCTAGATTTAGCACCAATTGTGGAAGGAAGCACAGCGGCAGATTCCTTTAAAGAAAGTGTAGAACTTGCACAACATGCTGAAAAATGGGGATATAATCGTTATTGGCTAGCAGAACATCATAATATGCCTGGAATTGCAAGCTCCGCTACTTCTATTCTAATTGGTCATATTGCGGAAAAGACAAATTATATGCGTATTGGTTCAGGTGGAGTGATGCTACCTAACCATGCAACCATCGTGGTGGCAGAACAATTTGGAACATTAGAATCCTTGTATCCAGGACGTATCGACCTAGGTTTAGGACGAGCACCAGGGACAGACCAGGCAACTGCTTACGCATTACGTAGAACGTTAAATATGCGGCCTGAAGAGTTTCCAATGCAGGTAAATGAATTACAAGACTACTTTAAAGAAGAACCAATATCAAGGGTACGAGCTATCCCTGGACAAGGCTTGAATATCCCTATTTGGCTACTAGGTTCTAGCGATTTTAGTGCAAGACTAGCGGCTGAAAAAGGGCTGTATTTCTCATTCGCAAGCCATTTCGCACCAGCTTATTTACTCCAAGCGCTTAAGTTATATCGCGATAACTTTAAACCGTCTGAAACGTTAGAAAAACCACATGCAATGATTGGCGTTAATGTTATTGCAGCTGAAACAGATGAAAAGGCACAGTATTTAGCTTCCTCTCATCAAATGCAATTTTTAAATATTCGTAAAGGGATCAGTTCCAAACTGCAGCCACCAGTTAAGAATATGGATGATGTTTGGTCTCCTCTTGAAAAGGCAGCTGTGGAAGAATCACTTGATCCGAATACAACGATTATTGGTAGTCCTGAGACAGTAAAAAGAAAGCTTGAAAGAATCCAAGAAGTAACACAAGCAGATGAGTTAATTATTAGCTCACAAATCTATCATCTTGAAGATCGCTTACGTTCTTATGAAATTATATCGGAACTAATGGATTAAAAATAACCGTGGCCAGTAAAAAGGCCACGGTATTTTTTAATCGACTAAGGCTTTCTAAAGCAACTTCCACCATCTTACCGTCCTATCCTTGTGCAATCCATGTTCCGTTCAAGTTCAACATTCATCATACATCTCTGGTCTCCGGCTTGAAAAAATTGGGACGTTTTGTCGTATTTCAGGTACGGATTCCAATGAAACTGATTCAACGATGGTTTCTTCTGTCTCCCCACTACCAACTTGCAGCTGATTCCCCCATGGGTCTATTACCATAGAAGTGCCGGCGAAGTCCTCGCCATCATAAGAGCCAACACTGTTACATGACACAACATAAAATTGATTTTCAATCGCCCTTGCTATCTGAAGTGCTTTCCAATGTTCTTTGCGAGCTGTTGGCCATTCCGCAACAACGTATAAAATTTGTGCACCTTGTAGTGCCAAACTTCTTGCCAATTCCGGAAATCTTAAGTCATAACAAATAATAAGTCCCATTTTTATACCATCTAATTCAAATACTTTTGCCTTCTTCTGACCACCAGTTAAATATTTAGGCTCATCTAACATAGGGACAAGGTGGATCTTATCGTAAGTATAAACTACCTCTCCTTGGCGATTAAGAGCGATACTCGTATTGTAGAACTTTCCATCCTTTTTATTTGCTAAAGAACCACCAATAATATTGATTTGATAGGTTTTTGCTAATTCTTTTAGAAAAGATGTGGTTGGTTCACCGTCTATGTCAGCTAACACATCCAATTCAGGAAGAGTATATGCCGTCGTCCACATTTCTGGTAGAACAATAGTGTCCGGTTTCTCTTTCTTCACTGTTTCTTTTACCCAATTTTTAACCTTTTGTCTGTTTTCTTCCGGTTTCCCAGCTACAACATTCATCTGATAAATGGCATGTTTCATTACCATTGCCTCCCCCAATTTTTGTGAGTAAACTTATGCAGTATTTATTTCTAAACTTTCCTGTCTGCGAAAAGATTACTTAAACCATCCTTTTTCCTTAAAGCGCGATATTGCCTCTATTCGATTGCTTACATTCAATTTATCTAGAATAACCGAGATATAATTACGTACGGTGCCCGTTGTTAAGAACAACTGATTGGCAATTTCTTTCGTGTTTTTACCATCTGCAATTAACTTGATAACTTGCTCCTCTCTTTCCGTCAAAGGATTCTCTTCTTCATAGACCATATCCACTAACTCAGGTGCATATACTTTTCTCCCACTCATGATAGTCCGTATCGAATTTGCTAGTTCTTCACTAGGACTATCTTTTAATAAATAACCATTGACTTTCGCCTTTCTAGCACGATCGAAATAACCGGAACGGGCAAACGTTGTTAGAATAATTACTTTACAAGGATCATCCACTAATTGTTCAGCTGCATCTAATCCACTCATAACAGGCATTTCTATATCCATAATACATATGTCTGGTTGATACTGCTTGACGAACTTCAAGGCTTCCTCCCCATTTTTCGCCTTTCCTACTACTTCCATATCTTCTTCTAAATCAAGAAGAGCACCAAGAGCGCCAAGCATCATTCCTTGATCTTCAGCAATGACAATACGAATCATACTACCCCTCCCGTTTGATTTGGTCCGGTTATTTTTGGTACTTGAACGGTAATTAACGTGCCTTCAAATGCTTCCGCTTTCAAATCTCCGTTCACAAATTCTAATCTTTCACTCATTCCACGTAACCCATTCCCAACTGACCACTCAGGGTTCGTGATTCCAATTCCATTATCCCATACTGTAATGGATATTTCACTTTCCGATTGTAGAATAGAAATTTTACAAACAGATGCTTTACTATGTTTTACAACATTTGTAACTGCTTCCTTTAAACACATACTTAGAACATTTTCTACTAATAAAGGTGTATCTAAAAGCCGAGTACTTCCATTAATAATACAATCAATTTGCGCAGCCTTTAATACTTGTTGAATATGTACCATCTCGTCCTCCAGTTTAACAGCTCTCATCGTAGAAACTATGTCTCTTACTTCCTTTAATGCTGTCCTAGCTGTTTGGTGGATGTCATTTAATTCATTTGTTGCTTTATCCGGATCCCGATAAATTAATTTCCCCGCAAGATCACTTTTTAAGCCGATAAGAGAGAGTTTCTGACCTAATGTATCATGTAAGTCCCGTGCAATACGTTGGCGCTCCTCCGCTACTAGTAATTCAGAAATACGCTCATTGGCATCTTGCAAATCACTTTCCAACTTTTCTCTTTTATTACGGTTATACATATTAAATGGTAGTAAGATAACACCAATAATACTTACAATAACAAAAGGAAGTTGCGTTAGGTACGTTGCACTATCCACGATGAACCCAAGGATAACAGCCCCCGAGGTAGTAACTACATGTACAATATATAACGTGATAAAACCTGCCCTTTGTTGAATATTACCGATAAAAAAGGCTAGAAATAAGGAAAAATAAACATATCCAAAATAAATGGTCATGACGAAACTAATCGCCATTTGGACACCTACAGATACGTAAACAGTCCAACCTTTTTTAATAAATGCCAAGCGATACGTAGCGAAAAATAAAACAACCATAAAAAGCCCGATTGAAATTTCCATCCACCTGAATGTCCGGAAAATAAAATAGAATGGTAGGACACAGAAAATGATCCATGCGTATAGACTTAGTCCCGTATTTTTAGGAAAAAGATGATACCAATTTTGCATATAAACCTCCGTTCAAAGACCCATTCTTTCATTTTTAAATAAGTATATCAGATTAGTGAAAGATACGCGTAGCAATCTATGAAAGGAACCCTTTACACTAATTTGTAAAGGGTTCATTTTATTACTCTTCCTGGAACTTTGCTGTGTTTACTTTTAATGATACTCTTGAATTCTTTTTCTTTTGCATTGCTTTATATTCTTTAAAACTTACGAATGTTCGACTTGCTTGATCATAAAGACGGAAGCGAATCGATTGTAGGCTTGTTTTTAATGTTATGGTTGTTGCTTTTTGTAATGGCGGAGTAGATTCATGCGCTTTTTCCAGTTGGTAATTCGGAACTCTCGGACTTAAATGATGCACATGGTGAAATCCTATATTTCCTGTTAACCATTGCAAGACTTTTGGAAGTTTATAATATGAGCTTCCATCAACAGCAGCTTTTACATAATCCCATTCTTCCTCATTCTCAAAATAGGAATCTTCAAATTGATGCTGTACATAAAACAACCAAACACCAAGTGAACCGGCAATAAATATAATCGGTAGTTGCACCATTAATAATGCTTGCCACCCGATTAGCCAAATCAATAAGGCATAAATAGCAATAAGTGAGACATTAATTAAATAGGTATTCCAACGTTCCTTGCGTTTTGCACCTTTACGATTAAAACGGTTGGAAATGAGGAAAAGATAAAAAGGACCTAATCCAAACATAATTAGGGGGTTGCGATACAATCGGTAACCTAATCTCCCCCAAAAAGATGCTTCTGTGTACTCATCCACTGTCATGACCCAAACATCACCTGTTCCACGTTTATCTAAGTTACTACTAGTAGCATGGTGAATGGAATGATCCCGTTTCCACTTTTCAAAAGCAAAATGAGTAATAATCCCCGTAATCGTTCCCAGTATACGATTCGCTTTACCACTTTTGAAAAAGGACATATGCGTACAGTCATGGAAAATGATAAAGATCCGGACAACAAATCCCGCTGCAACAATCGAAAAAGGCAGGCTTAACCAAAATGAGATAGATAGACTTTGATATGCCAAAAACCAAAGTAAGAAAAACGGTACAAACGAATTAACAATCTGGATAATACTAATTTTCGCATCAGATGTTGCAAATGGAGCAACACTTTTTCTTAATTGTGCTTGCTTTTGTTTGCTCATTTTTTCCTCCTAAGAACAGTACTAATAAAGTTACTATTAGTTTAAAAGAAACGAGCAAGTAATATAAGTCATAAACGTCAAGAAAACAATATGACAAATGTCATATTAAGAGTTAAAAAGGGATAGTCACCCATATTAAATTGATCGCAAAAATGTCGTAACCCTATTGGATTACGACAAATTATTCAAGGTAAGCTAAATCAAACCTTAGCCTAACAATAATTGTTCTAAATCTAATGGAAGAATGTACTCTCCATCTTTATAAACCCTCATATTTCCACCAGATATTTCATCTATTAAAATGATTTCATTCGCTTTATTTCTACCAAATTCTAACTTAATATCATAAAGTTCCATACCTTTTTTAGCTAATTCCTCTTTCACGACCAAAGAAATATCTTTCGTTAAGCCTTTAAGAACTTCATATTCCTCTTTCGTTAAAATACCTAGCATGTCTAATGCATCTTTACTAATCGGTGGATCTTGACGTTCGTCGTCCTTAATCGTAACTTCAACGAATGCATCAAGGGGTTGCCCTTCTTCTACATATGCCTCGTATCTTCTTAAGAAACTTCCGACAGCACGGAAACGACAAATAACTTCTAGTCCATTGCCAAATACAGTAGCTGGTGCAACCTTCATTTCTTGTTTTTCAATATCCGCATCTATATAATGAGTTGGAATATTTCTTTCTTTTAGTTTTTCAAAGAAAAATTGTGTTAATGTTAATCCTGCCTTACCAGCACCTTCCATGGATAGCCCTACTGAATTTGCACCGGGGTCAAAAACGCCACCCTCACCTGTAACATCATCTTTAAACTTTAATAAATAATGTCCATCTTCTAGTTCAAATACATCTTTCGTTTTACCAGTGTATACATGCTTCATCTGCAGCACCTCTTTGGTAGAAATTTTTATCATATGGTTATTATGGCATATTCCGAACAAACTGTCACTTCATCTTCAGCACTTTTTCGTTATTCCCTTAGGATAATATACTTTTCGCATTAAATGTACGGTTTTTCCTGTAACCATATATTCAACAAGATTATTAACAGTATTTTCTGTATAATAGGTAATACTGGGGGTGGAGAAATGGATATAAACCAAATTATACAAAAGCTTAAAAATAGAGAGCCCTCTATTTTGGGAGAGGAACACTTTTTTAAATCCTCTGTACTACTTCCTCTTATTGAAATAAATCATGAATCACATATATTATTCGAGGTAAGATCCATGAATTTACGGAGACAGCCAGGTGATATATGTTTTCCAGGCGGCAGGATTGATGAAGAGGACCAGACACCTATGCATTGTGCGGTTAGAGAGACAACAGAGGAATTGGGTATCAAGAACACGGATATAGTTGACGTTTTTCCATTGGATTATGTTGTCGCCGATATGGGGCGTATCATTTACCCATATGTTGGCCGAATTAAAAACCCCGAGGAAATTGTTCCAAATAAGGATGAGGTCGGAGAGGTATTTACGATTCCTTTAGACTATTTACTAGAGAATGAACCAGACGTATATAAAGTACATTTTGAAGTTAAGCCAGCTGATGACTTCCCATTTGATTTAATTATTGGTGGAGAGAACTACCAATGGCAGATGAGGCATATGAATGAAATGTTTTATCAATATGATGGGAGAGTCGTTTGGGGGTTAACTGCAAAGATACTTTATCATTTTATAAGTTTGGTAAAATGTTAAAACGAGCATCTTTTTATCAGATGCTCGTTTTACAGTTTCATTAAAACTTAATTTCCACAGGCAATACCGCTTTAACTTCCTGCAGGTATTTCTGTTCTTCATCTTCACTCATCCAAATGTGTACGATCCCGCTATCCTCACTCGTACGAATTAGCCTACCAATACCTTGTCTTAAGCGTAGTAACATGTATGGTAAATCTACTTCCTTTTCAGGATCTTTTGCATGTTTCCTTTTCGCTTTAAAAACAGGGTCATTTGGTGGGAACGGAAGAGAGGAAATGATCACTTGTGTAAGTGACTTTCCAGGAACATCAAGACCTTCCCATAAATGATACGAACATAGTACAGCTGTCTCATCTACTTGGAATCGCCTTACCATTTCACTTATTTCTTGATCTCCTTCGAAAAGGATCGTGAAAGGTATATCCCTGTTATGGATAAAACGGCGGAATTCATCCATTTCCTCTCTTGAAGAAAACAATAATAATGAACCGCCATTATTTTCAATGATGGACGAAATCATTTTATCCCACTTATCGTCCCTATTTACAGACCCAAAAATTTGCATTTGTCTTTCATAATCAAATGGCGATGCCACGGAAAAAGAGTCCACGTTTTCTATGCCAAGACTCTTGGCGATGTAAGAAAAATCCCCTTGATGAGAAAGGGTGGCAGATGAAAATACAAACGGAATCTTTTGTGTGAATACCTCTTTTTTAAGTACATCTTCCACAAGGCGCGGCATAATGACAAGACTTATCGTATCTTGAATTTCCTCTAACCAATAAATGCCCTCATCATCTCTTGAAATCGTACTTAACCCGTTGGAGAAGAACTCCAAAAACTCTTCAATAATCTTGATGTAGTAATCATCGATTGTAAATAATTCCGAATCGAAGACAAGCTCTTCCAATAATTGATTGACCTTAGCATCAAGCTTTTTAATATCTTCAAGGATTTCTTTCGTTAAAGTGATCTCCTGCCTATTAGAACCCTCCACAACATGGGCTGTGTCGGCTAACTTATCGAATAGGATATCATTGTCCATTAAGATATCTTCCACTAATAATAGGGATTCCTCGCGTACATCTTGCCCTATATATCCTGTCAACACTTTTGTAATCGTGTCGAGGTTATATCGGTACGTTAATCCTTTTTGAGCTGCGAATTCTAATAAATGACCTTCATCAAAAATAACAGAACTAGCCTCAGGTAAAAGTGGCAACTGCCCTTCACGTTTTCGGGATTCCTTTGTCCAAATATGCTCCATATAAAAGTCATGTGAACAAATGATAATATCGCTAGCATGTCGGTAATATTCCCTATTCAACGTCTGACCACTGCGGTGTCTCCACTCACAAGTAGGGCATTGTTGCAATGGGTCCCAGGCAATTTTCTCCCAGGTCTCATCCGAAACCCAAGGATATTCCTTCCGATCCCCATATCGTTCAAAGGTTTTTACTTTGGACTTCGAATCGAAAACAAATTCCGGAATAGCATCATATACCTTCATGATGTCCTCGTCATCAGTATTGTCTATCAATGCATCTAGTTTTCGCACACAAACATATTGTTCCCGTGACTTTGCCAACCTTACATCGACATTAATTCCTAATGCTTTTTCCAGCTTTTCTATATCTCCGCCTTTTTTCACAAGCTGTTCTATTAATGTTTCATCCGCACAAGAGATGATGGCCGGTCTTCCCATATAACGTGCATAACAAATCGCATAGATAAGATAAACAAATGTTTTCCCTGTACCAACACCTGCTTCAGCAAAGATAGCTCTCTTATTCTTAAAAGCTTGCTCTAGTTGAAATGCCATATATATTTGTTCATCTCGAAGTTCATAGCCTTGTTCTGGGAGAATGTCATAAAATACGTCCCCAACATAATCACCCAGTCTTTCAAAGAAATTCTCCGTTTTCGAAACGGTAAACGGTAGCGATTGGTTTTTACTCATTATGTACTCCTTTATTCCAACATTCTTTTTTCATTGTAAAGAATACGTTTCGAGATAGCAATTGCTAGCATTTAAATAACGATCATTAAAATAACTAGAATGAAAAAGTATATAGTGGCACCATTATTTTCTTCAAAAAGAGACTGATCCTCTCTCCCCCAAGAGAAAATCAGTCTCTAATATTCCGTATTATAATTAAACCCCTTTTAAATGATTACAAAGCCTTATATTTGAGCTTTTAATGGCATCTTCATCGTTCCGTGCTCTTTAAAGCTTAGATGCCATGAGAATGCTTTTTCCAGCACATGTGGGGTCTGCCCACCCCGTTCTAGTGCTTCATTGTAATATTCCCAGAGCTGTTCACGATACATAGGATGCGCGCAATTTTCAATAATTAGTGGTACACGTTCCCTTGGTGCAAGCCCTCTTAAATCTGCATATCCTTGTTCCGTAACAACAACATCTACATCATGTTCGGTATGGTCGACATGTGATACATAAGGTACGATACTAGATATATCGCCACCCTTTGCGATTGATTTAGTTACAAAAATTCCTAATCTCGAGTTTCTAGCAAAATCCCCTGATCCACCGATACCATTCATCATCCTCGTCCCACTAACATGCGTTGAATTAACATTTCCGTAAATATCAAATTCCAACGCCGTATTAATAGCAATCAACCCGAGTCTACGGATAATTTCTGGATGATTGGAAATCTCTTGTGGACGTAAGATTAACTTATCACGATATTTCTCGAATTCACCAAATACCTGTTTCATTTTATCCTCGGATAATGTTAAGGAACAGGCTGATGCAAAGTTTACCTTTCCTGCATCAATGAGGTCGAAAACAGCATCTTGCAGAACTTCAGAATAAACAACTAAATCATGAAACTCTGAATCAATCATTCCGTGAAGAACCGCATTAGCTACAGACCCAATACCAGATTGTAATGGCATAAGACTTTCTGATAGTCTTCCAGCTTTCACTTCTTCCCGTAAGAAGTCTAATAAGTGACCCGCAATCATTTGTGTTTCTTCATCAGGTGCAACGATAGTAGATGGTGAATCTAATTGGTGAGTAAATACAATCCCTTTCACCTTATCCATATCAAGTGGAATCCCCATTGTTCCAATTCGTTGATTAGGTTGGGTTAAAGGGATTGGTTCCCTATCCCCTTGTTGATTCGGACTGTATAAATCATGTATTCCTTCTAACTCTACTGGCTGTGCTGTATTAATTTCGATAATAATGTTATCAGCAAATTCAGCAAACGCTTGTGAATTCCCAATGGACGTACTAGGAATAAGCAATCCATCCTCTGTAACCATAATCGCTTCTAAAATAGCGTAATCAATTGAATCAATTGCGCCTGCCCTAAGTAATTCTGAAGTATGGGATAAATGCTGATCTACAAAGAAGTGCTCCCCAGTATTAATTTTATTTCTCATAACAGGTTCAGCTTGAAAGGGTAATCGTTTGTTTACGATTCCAGCTTCGGCAAACATCTTATCAATGTTAGATCCTAATGAAGCGCCTGTATACACATTTACTTTAAACCGCTCTCCTGCTTCTGCCCTATTCACGAGCGCGGTTGGTACAGCTTTCGCATCACCTGCACGTGTAAAACCACTTAACCCCAATGTCATTCCATCTTCAATCCAAGTTGCCGCCTCTTCCGCTGTAACAACTCGATTAACTAACTGCGGGGCTTTAATCCTTTGAATTTTCTCCTGCATCCTCATCCCCCCACATATTATGGTCAACACCATTATAAGCGCTTACATATCCATTTAGGGGAAAACAGGATAAAACAAGAAATATAGGTCTAAATCATTATACTAACGGAATAATCCAGCATTTTTCCGTTTAGAACAATCGGCATTTGCCAATCCTTTAGGCAAATGCCTTAGTTGCTATATGCTGTTTTATGAAAAGGAAAATTAGAACCCCAATAGCTTTCTAAAATAACTGGAGTAGGATTGACTTACAGGTATTTTGGCACCATTACCCATTTCCAGAAAAAAGGTAGAATGTGTATCCGGATAAATGTGCTTGATATGATTTACGTTCACGACAAATGAACGGTGACAGCGTATAAAGTGTTTACGAGGCAAAAGATATTCAAATTCTTGCAACGTATTGGAATGAGTCCCTTCATATTCCTTTGAGTAGATATGTGTTTTTCGATCTTTTGTTTCTATGTATTGGACCATTTCAAATGGGACGGGTTTCCATCCATCACTTGTTTTCATAGTTACGACAGATTTACCTTCCGTATAAGCCGGATAAATCGCTAATACACAGCCAACTAACTCCGTATCCTGATGAAAAGGAACAGCCATTCCATGATATGGGATCCCATAAACCTCTCGATTGATAAATTCAGAAACCTTTTGTTTGGAAGATATTGCTTTATAGGCAATCGTTCCTTCCTTGATGGGGTCACCAGGTTTAATTTTCAAATCAATACGCTTACTCCTGCGGTAATAAATATATTCCTTTGTATTTGTTACTGCTATCGATATTTCATCAGAAAAAAGCTCCCCTATGACATCTAACAAAGTAGGGAAATTTAATTTCTCCATAATAACCTCCTGAAAAATGGAAAATATTAATTAAGAGTTGTATTTATATATGCATTCATAGTATAGCATGACCTTGATTTATTAGGGATATCGTTATTTTTAAGTCCTTAATAAAGTGACACTATATCAAAATTTTGTTAATCTATTAAATGGAACATAGTGCGATAACAACATTGGGGGTAGGAAAATGAAAAGGCTAGTTATTTTAGGTGGGGGCTATGGCGGTATTAAAGTATTAAATGGTTTATTAGATCATCAATTGCCAATAGATTTACAAATCTATGTTGTGGATCGTAATCCATTTAGATCACTAAAAACTGAATTTTATGCCATCGCTGCTGGTACTTCTGCTGAAACAGACGTACGTGTAAGTTTTCCAGAAGATGATCGTGTTACCTATCTTTTCCGAGAGGTATCCAAAATAGATATAGAAAATCAGCAAATTATTTTTGATGATGAAGATGAAAATCTCCCGTTTGATTATTTAGTCATCGGCTTAGGTTGTGAAGACAACTATCATGGGGTTCCTGGGGCTGAGGAATTTACCAAAAGTGTTCAAACCTTTGCAAAAGCATGTGACGCAGGGCTACAAGTCGCCAATTTAAAACCTTATGGAAAAGTTTCTGTAATTGGTGCTGGACTTAGTGGAATCGAGGTTGCATCAGAAATAAGAGAAAGTAGACCAGATTTAAATATTAAACTGTTAGATCGTGGACCAACCGTACTAAAAGCATTTGATTCTAAAATACAAGAATACGTTGAAAAATGGTTTATTGAAAATAATGTGGACGTGGTCCATCACTCCAATGTAGAATATGTTGAAAAAGATGGGGTTTGTAATAACGGGGTATGCTATCTTAACGATGTAACCATTTGGACGGCAGGAGTACGACCAAATTATTTAGTTAGAGAACTTCCTTTTGAAAAGGATAAACATGAGAAAATAAAGACGAATGAATTTTACCAAGTACCAACACAGCCTAATGTATATGTGTTGGGGGATTGTGTAGCGTCCGAACATTCACCAAGTGCACAATTGGCAATGCAACAAGGTGAACAAATTGCGGAGATTTTACTTGCGGTGCTCCACGATAAGGAACCGAAAAAGCCAAAACGAATTAAACTAAAAGGAACATTAGGTTCACTAGGTAAATCAGATGGATTTGGAAATATGATGACCTACCCAATGATTGGCTTTTTACCTAGATTAGCGAAGTCGGGTGTACTTTGGTTGAGTAAACGACATTAATTGTAAGCATTCATACTATTCCCGTATGGTGTGTAAAACATATTACTTATACCCAAAATAACAAAAACTCGTAATAACTTAATTACAAAGGCTTGGTTCATTTTTAGAACCAAGCCTTGCTTTCTTTCTAAATACCTTTGACACCTTCAACAATCTAAAAGTTCTTTTCCAACTATCTTATCAAGTACATTTCAATTGGGTTTTTACTTCAATTTGTCCCTGATAGCTGTTGTCACGGACTTTTCCTTGGGTTTTTTGCTTCATTTTGTCCCTGATGGCCGTTGTCACGGATATTCCCCTAGGTTTTTTGCTGCGTTTTGTCCTTGATTAAACTTTTCAACTATCGCATAAAATATCATTAAGGCGTCAAAAATAGCAGGTACAAATTCTATTCGAATTGCCCTGCTATTTCTATTGTTATTTAGTCGTATTTTATGCTTGAATAATAGTTTCTTTATCCTCTATCCATTCTTTGTTTTCCTTTAGATATGCGGATGCTTTTTCGATTTGTTCTTCTACTCTATTCTTCGCTGTCCCACCTGCCACATTACGAGCATTCACAACAGTTTCGGGAGTAAGTGCATTGAAAATATCTTCTTCAATTAAATTTGAGAAAGATTGGAATTCTTCTAGAGATAAATCCAGTAAATATTGTCCTTGATTGATACAGTGAAGCACAACTTGCCCTACAACTGCATGAGATTCTCTAAATGGCATCCCCTTTCCAACTAGATAATCTGCTAAATCAGTAGCATTGGAAAAGTCTTCTTTCACTGCTTGATGCATATTTTCCTTCTTTACTTGCATGGATTCTATCATCGGAGCAAATAAAGCTAAAGCACCTTTTAATGTTTCGACTGTATCAAACATGCCTTCTTTATCCTCTTGCATGTCTTTATTGTACGCTAGTGGGAGTCCTTTTAAAGTTGTCAGCATTCCCATTAGGTGACCATATACGCGCCCTGTTTTTCCACGAACAAGCTCTGCTACATCGGGATTTTTCTTCTGTGGCATCATACTACTTCCTGTTGTAAACTCATCATCCAATTCTATAAAGTTAAACTCTGCACTAGACCATTGGACCATTTCCTCACAAAGTCTAGATAGATGGGTGGAGATAAGCGATGCATTTGCTAAAAATTCGACAACAAAGTCACGATCGCTAACTGCATCTAAGCTATTTTCACAAATACCATCAAATCCTAATCTTTCCACAACAAACTCTCTGTCTATCGGAAAAGTTGTTCCTGCCAAAGCACCTGCTCCAAGTGGGGATTTGTTTACACGTTTAAAACTATCCTGTAGGCGCTCTACATCACGTTGAAACATAAATACATAGGCGCTCATATGATGTCCAAATAAAACAGGTTGCGCACGCTGTAAATGCGTGTACCCAGGCATAACGGTATCAAGATTTGCCTTAGCTTGATTTAAAAGCGACTCTTGCACCTTTCCAAGAAGACTTATTAAATCAACAAGTGCAACGCGCAAGTACAAGCGCATATCTAAGGCCACTTGGTCATTTCGACTTCGTCCAGTATGTAGTTTACCACCTACTGGGCCTACTTCTTCGATTAAAAGCTTTTCAACGTTCATATGAATATCTTCGCTTTCAGCAGATAATTCCGCTTCTCCACTTTCAATCTTAGCAGCTACCTTCTTTAAACCTTCTGTTATCTTATCCGCGTCCTCTTTAGAGATAATCCCACATACGTTCAACATTTCTACATGAGCGAGGCTTCCTTGGATATCATACTTTGCTAATTTCTTATCAAAGTAAATCGATGCAGTATATTCATCAACTAATTCATTTGTTGGCTTTGTGAATCGTCCGCCCCATAGTTTCACGGCTTAACAGCTTCCTTTACTTCTAGTTTCACTTTTTCAGTTGAGTTAAATTTTGAACCTGCTTTGTTCACAGATGCATGAACTTTTGTTGGAAGTCCCCAAAGTTTAATGAATCCTAATGCAGCTTCATGGTCGAAAGAATCTTCTTTATTGTATGTTGCTAGGTCAAAATCATATAGAGAATTAGCTGATTCACGACCGACAACTTGTGCTTGCCCTTTATACAATTTAATTTTAACCGTACCAGATACAAATTCTTGAGTTTCTTTAATGAAAGCTTGTAATGCGGAAGTTAATGGCGAATACCATAGCCCATAATATACTGCTTGAGCTAATTTTTGTTCTACCATTGGTTTGAACTCCGCAACTTCTCTTGGTAATGTTAAAGCTTCTAGTTCTTGGTGTGCTGCAATTAGAGTCATTGCTGCAGGTGCTTCATAAATTTCACGTGATTTAATACCGACTAAACGATTTTCCACATGATCAATACGTCCTACCCCATGTTTTCCTGCCATATCATTTAATTCCAAAATTAATTGGTCTAATGGTAGAGCTTTTCCATCTAAAGAAATAGGTTTACCCTTTTCAAACGTAATTTGAACAACTTGGGCTTCATTCGGGGCATCCACTGGGTCTTGAGTTAATTCAAAAGCTTCTGCTGGTGGCTCAGCCCATGGATCTTCTAACACTCCACATTCATTACTACGTCCCCATAGATTTTGGTCAATACTAAATGGATTATCTAAATCAATTGGAATTGGAATATTATGTGCTTTTGCATATTCAATTTCCTCTTCACGAGACATAGACCAGTCACGTACAGGTGCCACAATCTTTAATTCTGGGTTTAATGCTGTAAAGGAAACATCGAAACGAACTTGGTCATTTCCTTTCCCTGTACAACCGTGTGCAACTGCTACCGCGCCTTCCTCTTCAGCAATATCAACTAAAATTTTTGCAATTAACGGACGAGACAATGCAGAAATTAATGGATATTTTCCTTCATATAATAAATTTGCTTGTAAGGAAGGTAATACATATTCCTCTGCATATAAAGCCTTTGCATCTACCACATAAGATTTTATCGCACCTACATCAATTGCTTTTTTCTTAGTAAATTCTAAATCCTTTCCTTCCCCGACGTCTAGAGCAACCGCAATGACATCATAGTTATATTTATCCTGTAACCATTTAATTGCAACAGAAGTATCAAGTCCACCTGAGTAAGCTAATACAATTTTATCCTTCATGAAAATTTCCCCTCTCGAATATGTCCTATTAATGAATTATTATGCATCATAATGCATAATAATTCAAGTGGTTTTTTGAAATTTTTTATTTATTTTTTGTTTTGGGTAAATTAGTGGATTGGCCATGTGATTGGAAGGATATCTACCGGAGTCATTTCCTTAAAGTAGATCAACTAAAAATGAACTAACATTAAAAAAGCGAACAATCCTTTCAAAAGGACTGTTCGCTTTTTAATTTTGGCTATAAACGTTTGAATGCTTCTTCAATCGTGCTTTCGCCTGACATTAAACCAATTGTCTTTTTAAATGTATTTTCCTCATCTAAAGATTGTACAACAGCTCTTGCAACATCTTCACGTGGAATAGATCCCTTATCGATGTCATTTCCGGCCTGCACTTTTCCAGTCCCGGGTTCATTTAATAAACGACCTGGGCCAAAAATAGTATAGTTTAAATTACTTTCCGTTAAAATACGATCTGCATAATGTTTGGCAACCATGTACGGTTTAATTGGGCTATCTTTCCACGATTCACGATCAAATGCGCGGAATGCACTAACCATGACATAACGATTTGCACCAACCTTTTCTGCTGCTTCCATTGATTTCACCGCTCCATCAAGGTCAACAAGCAACGTTTTGTCCGGCCCTGTTTTACCGCCTGATCCAGCTGAGAATATTACTGCGTCACTTCCTTGCATTGCCTCAGCTAATTCGTCTACACTTCCTTCTAAGTTAGCAACGATTGCATCTACACCAGATTTCCTAAGTGCATTTGCTTGTTCTTCGCTACGAACCATTGCTTTTAATGTATGTTGATTACTATCTTGAAGTAGTTTTACGATATGTTTTCCAATTTGCCCATTTGATCCAATCAGAAATACTTTCATTTTAAATTGATTTCTCCCTTCATTCTTGGATAACTACATTGTTTCAAAGTATGTGGGGGAAATCAAAAGAATTGCTTAAAATAAAATATTAGTATTTATCGAAATTCAGCCGGTATCTCAAACAAATCAATTCCCCATACAACGGGTAGATAAAAATAGACTACTAATACAACCAAAACAAGGGTAAAGTTATTTAACCAAAATCCGTTTTTAACCATTTCTGTTATGGTTAATTTCCCTGTACCATACATAATGGCATTTGGTGGCGTTCCTACTGGTAGCATAAATGAACAGTTAGCCGCCATTGCACAAGGTACCATTAATGCATACGGATGTAAGTTTAAAGCAAGTGCCAGTGATGCTACTACTGGTATGATCATTGTTGCTGTAGCCGTGTTTGAAGTAATCTCTGTTAGAAGTAAAATAACTAGTGTTGAGATAAAAATTACAAGGAGAATGTTCATTCCTTCTAGTCCTGCCAACTGTTGCCCAATCCATTCTGAAAGCCCTGACGACGTAAATCCTGCAGCAATGGCAAGACCTCCACCAAATAATATAAGAATGCCCCACGGAATATCTTTAGAGTCTTTCCACTCCATTATTTTACTTCCTTCTTCCCGTTTCGCCGGAATTAAGAAAAGCAATACGGTTGCCATCATCGCAATGATACCATCACTAATACCAGGGAACTCAACGATATTTTCCCAAATAAATGTCCGTGTAATCCACATAAACGCTGCAAAGGCAAACACAAACGCTACAGCTTTTTCCTCGTAAGAAATTTTACCAAGGGATTTCCGTTCCTTATAAATCTGTTCCTTTCCACCTGGTAATTCACGAAAGTTTATTTTATATACAACTTTCGTAAGATAAAGCCATAATAATGGAATTAAAAGAATAACAAGTGGGACACCTACTGCCATCCAGCCAGCAAAGGATATTTCTGTATCAAACATTTGACCTACTGTTCCCGCAAGAATACTGAGGGGTGGTGTTCCAATCAATGTCCCAAGACCCCCAATGGTTGCAGCATAGCCAATACCAAATATGACCGACTTCTCAAATTTCGGTATATCACTCGCATATTTCCCTTCTTTCAAGGAACTTGATGCCTGTTGAACAATTGCCAATCCCATTGGAATTAGCATCATGGTAGCTGCCGTATTCGAAACCCACATCGACAAGAAGGCGGTTGAAACCATGAAACCTAATACAATTCGTTGTGGGCTTGTACCAATTATAGAAATAATCGATAATGCCATTCGCTTATGCAGGTTCCATTTCTCCATAGCTGTTGCAATAAAAAATCCGCCTAAGAATAAGAAAATAATATCATTTCCATATGATGAAACAACGGTATTTCCATCCAATGCCCCGGTCATTGGTAATAAAATAATAGGAATTAGCGAGCTTACCGGAATTGGAATTGGCTCCGTAATCCACCAAGTAGCCACCCACAATGTGACAGCAAGAACAGATCTTGCCTCAGGACTTAAACCCTCCGGATGAAAAAACAATAATGTTAATAAAAACAATAAAGGCCCTAAGATCAAACCTACCTTTTGAGCAGGTTTATAGGCCGGTTTCTTATTATGTCCCTTTTTATTTCCCTTTCCCGAAATAGAAGATCCATTTTCCTTTTGCCCCTTAGAAGTTTGAGATTCTTCAACATTTCTTAATTGAGAAAAGGTCAATAAACGTTTTGTATTCTCATGTGACTGCCAAAGCCACCCCCAAAAAGCACCTATACTTTTTTGTACCATAATTCCTTCCTCCCCCTGTAATTCTTGTCAGCGTTTACATATTATTTTAGATTAAATCAAACCAAATGTGAACCCTTAAAATTATTTAAACAGTTTCGTAACAGATTCACATGGTTTTTATTTAAAATCTCCCATCCCACTATCATATCATGAACTACAATGAAAGTAAGCCCCCCTAAAGTGAAGCAGACTTTTTTAATCTGTTTATCCTAAGGGGGGCATTATGTTTATTTACCTTCTATTAAAATCAACCATCTCATTACTTCCATCCAATAAAAGCATCGTTTCACTAGGCTTTGTTTCAGCAATGATTTTACCATTACGAATAGAGTAACGAACTTTTGCTTGTTTGCGGATGGTATCATATTCACTCTCTGCATCTAGGATGATGAAGTTAGCTGGCTTCCCTTCTTCGATACCATAGTTGTCTTCAATATTTAATGTTTTTGCACTGTTTTTTGTAATAAGATCAATCGAATCTACAATTTGCTCATAACCCATTAATTGCGCTGCATGGATGCCCATATGAAGTACTTGTAGCATATTGCCTGTGCCAAGTGGATACCATGGATCAAAAATATCATCCTGTCCAAAACATACATTCATTCCCGCTTCTAGTAGTTCTTTTACTCTCGTTAATCCTCTTCGTTTCGGATAGGTGTCGAACCGTCCTTGAAGATGAATATTAACAAGTGGATTCGATACAAAGTTAATTTCGGACATCTTTAAAATACGGAATAATTTAGATGCATAAGCATTATTATAGGAACCCATAGCTGTTGTATGGCTTGCAGTAACACGGGAACCCATTCCTCGTTCGTAAGCCTCTTTCGCTACCACTTCAACAAATCTTGATTGTTCATCATCAATTTCATCACAATGAATATCCACTAATACATTATATTTTTCTGCTAAATCAAAGGCTGTCTTCATTGATTGAACGCCATACTCACGGGTAAATTCATAATGTGGAATTCCCCCAACAACATCTGCACCCATTTTAAGTGCTTCTTCCACTAATTCCGCTCCATTAGGGAAAGATTGGATACCTTCTTGCGGAAAGGCAACAAGCTGTAAGTCAACATAATCTTTCATTTCTTCCTTCACTTCAAGCAATGCTTCAAGTGCAATTAACTTAGGGTCTGTGACATCTACATGAGTACGTACATGCTGAATACCTTGGGCAACTTGCCACTTTAAAGCTGTTTTAGATCTATACTTAACATCTTCTTTTGTTAATGATTTCTTACGCTCTGACCATCTTTCAATTCCTTCAAACAATGTTCCGCTAAGATTCCATTCCGGTTCACCGGCTGTAAGCGTCGAATCTAGATGAATATGCGGTTCAATAAAAGGAGGAAGAACCAATGCTCCATTAACATCGATTACCTCATGCCCTCCCATATCCACTTGTGTAGAAACTTCTTCAATTTTTCCGTCTTTCACAACGATACTATATAGCTCATCTTTTCCTCTTAATTTCGCATTTTTAATAATCATGAACTAACCCACCTTTTCTACTTTTATTTCGATTTGCCTTTCCGCCACTTTCATTGCGGTTACATAAATCACTGCAGTTCCAACAATCCCATTAATTGGAGGAATACCAGGTACTAAATTGGCAACAACAACCCCACCAATCCAAGCTAGAATAGCAATCCAATTAATTGATTTAAATTTCATTGTTTCAAACGGTTCGTACTTTCCTCTTTTTACTAAGAAATAATCCGCTAAAATAATTGCACCGATTGACGGAAGAGTGGAACCTAATACTGTTAAGAATCCCATAAAGTTATTGTAAAGCCACATCGCTGCAATGGTTCCAACGATCCCATTAAAGATAACTACTTTACTTTTAGGGATTTTTGTAATATTAGAAAACCCTAGTCCTGAAGCATATAATGCATTATCATTCGTTGTCCAGATATTTAATCCTAATACAATAATTGCTGGGATAATGAGCCCTTGTGTATACATTACTTCTGAGATATCACCTAAGCCAAATGCAAACGTACCAATTGCTCCAAATAAGAACATGAGTGAATTACCGATCAAGAATGCAATCATCGTAGTACTTACAGCTGTTCTCCCACTCTTTGCAAATCTTGTAAAGTCAGGAGTTAATGTTCCAGCACTAACGAAAGAACCGACACAAATAGTCAATGCAGCCGCAACACCCATTGCTTCAGTTGGTTGATAATCCATTAATGCCTGAATTCCACCTGCTGTATTGGTTGCACTGATAGCAGAATAGCCCCCTAGAATGGAAATAGCTGGGATTGCAATAATACTAATAATTGTTAAAGCCTTCATTCCAAAAATTGCAGTTGCAGTCATTAAAGTTCCTAAAACAATGATTAACACGTACTCATTTATTCCTGTAAATAAGTGTACTGGAACTGCGAACATTGCTAAACCAACACCAAACCATCCAACTTGTGTGGCACCTAATAGGAATGACGGTAAGTAAGACCCTTTTTCTCCAAAAGCATAGCGAGCAAGTAAGTGTGTGGAAAGACCTGTCTTAAATGCAATAAATGCTAAGGCACCAGTATATAATCCTAAAATTAAATTTCCTATAAATACAATCCAAATAAATTCTTTAAATGTTAGGCCTGCACCTAATTCTCCCCCAGATAACATACTTGCTGAGAAAAATGTTAAACTCATCATTACTGCTAACATACTCCAAAAGCCAGTTCTACTTCCCTGTGGAACAGCTTGTAATGAAAATTCCTTATCTACCTTTTGCATACCAATTCCTCCTTAAAGTGGACTGGCACCGAAGAATTGACTTTTGGAAATAAAAAAAAAGGCTCCTTGCCATTTCTGACAAGAAGCCCAGTCAAAGATAGGATTGATCTAAGCATAATCATCCCATCTTCATTTCCGTTGTCCTTGTCAGCCTCTCTGGACTGATTTAAAGGTACCAGTATTAAATTAATTACATTAAAACAAAATAATCATAAATTGTCAATGAAAAATATAGGCCTTACCTTCCGTATTCCTCATCCAAATCTACCAGATATATAATCTTCCGTCCGTTTATCTGATGGATTGGAGAAGATTTTATTCGTGTTATCGAATTCTACAACCTCTCCGTTTAAAAAGAAAGCGGTTCGATCGGAAATACGTGCTGCTTGTTGCATATTATGAGTAACCATAATAATAGAATAATCCTTTTTCAGTTCTTGAACTAACTCTTCAATTTTAAGCGTTGATTTAGGGTCAAGCGCTGAAGTTGGCTCATCCATTAAGATTACATCCGGTTGTATTGCCAGCGCTCTAGCAATACATAAACGTTGCTGCTGACCACCAGAAAGTCCAAATGCATTTTCATTTAGACGATCCTTTAACTCATCCCAAATATAGGCACCACGCAAACTTCTTTCGACAATTTGATCTAGTAACTTTTTATTACGGATACCATGTATTTTGGGACCATAGGCAATATTTTCATAGATAGACTTTGGAAAAGGATTCGGTTTTTGAAATACCATACCTACTTTTGTACGTAAATCTTCTACTTTCATCGTTTTACCTAAAATGTTATTTCCTTTATAAGAAATCGAACCAGTTGTACGAACACCTGGTACTAACTCAACCATACGATTTAACGTTTTAATGTAGGTAGATTTGCCACACCCTGAAGGACCAATAATGGCTGTTACTTCTTTTTCATGTATTTCCAAATTAATATTTTTCAAAGCATGTGTATGACCGTACCAAAGATTTAATTCTTTTGTATCATAAACAATATTATTTTTTTGTGTATTTATTTTCTTTGCTATACTTTCCTTTGCTGTGGGATTAACTTGTAAACCCATTTTATTTGCGATAACGCCCATTCTCATCACTCCTTTATGAAGATTATTGTTCGCGAAATTTCTAAACTAGTATCAAGCTATCAAGAGACTCGCACTATTAATATCTATGTTGAAACTTATTTCGAATAAAAATTGCTACGGAGTTAAGCAGGAATAAGAGAGCAAGTAGAACAATAATAGTTGCGCCAGCTAAGTTCGCATATTCTGCCACTAGGGATGAATCCAAAGTCCAGTAATAAATTTGCATCGGTAGAGCTGTAAACGTATCAAACAGCCCTTCCGGAAATGGAATTAACAATGCTGGAATTCCTAGTACAGTTAGGGGTGCTGTTTCTCCAATCGCACGTGATAGAGATAAAATGGATCCTGTCAAAATACTTGGTAAAGCTGCAGGCAAGATTACTCTTCTAATCGTTTGCCACTTTGTAGCCCCCATCCCATAAGATGCCTCAGCTAGATGCCCAGGTACTGCTCTAAGTGCTTCCTGTGCAGATACAATTAAAATTGGTAGTACTAATAAAGATAAAGTTAAACCACCAGCTAAAACAACATTTCCAAAATCCATCATACGAACAAAAACAGTTAAACCTAATAGTCCATAAACAATCGATGGTACACCTGCTAGATTAGAAATGTTCGTTTCAATAAATGACTTAAACTTCCCTCTTTTTGCGTAAAGCTCTAAATAAATAGCAGTTCCCACTCCTACTATTAGTGTAACCGGAATAACAACTAGCACGACCCACACCGTTCCAAGTAAAGCACCCATAATACCGGCACGATCAGGATCTGTAGATAATCTACCCGTTAGGAAATCCATATGAAGGAAACTAATCCCATCCATTACTACTCTTATCATTAAAATGGCGAGGACAAAAAGACCAAATAAAGTAGATAAAAAGAAAATGAATTTCCATATTCTATTATTTCTCACCCGGGAGTTCATTCTATTTTTTAATTGTGTTTCGTCAAATTGCTTAATCATCAATATTCCTCCCTAAACTTACGGGAAATATATCTTGCAAATAAATTCATTAATAGAGTAAAGACAAAAAGGGTAATAGCCACAGCATAAAGACTATAATATATCGTCGTACCAGCGGCAGCTTCTCCACCAGCGACTTCAACAATGTATGCAGTCATGGTTTGCATAGATTGAGTAATGTCAAAAGTAAAGTTTTTGGAACTCCCACTAGCAATCGTAACAATCATTGTTTCACCAATAGCCCGGGAAATACCAAGAACGAATGAGGCAATAATTCCCGAAAAAGCAGCAGGAATAACTACCTTGAATGTTGTTTCTAATTTTGTTGCTCCCATTGCTAAAGATCCTTCTCTCATTGCATTCGGAACAGACGTCATGGCATCTTCAGAAAGAGATGCAATCATGGGGATAATCATAACCCCCATTACCAAGCCAGGGCTAAGAATATTCGTAGCTCCTACTTCTGGAAAAATAGAGCGAATAAGAGGTGTTACAAATGTAAAAGCAAAAAATCCATATACAATCGTCGGAATACCAGCTAAAATTTCTAATAATGGTTTTAATACTCTTCTAACTTTTTCTGACGCATACTCACTTAAATAAATAGCAGACATAAGGCCAATTGGACCCGCAACAAGCATAGCAATAGCAGTAGAAATAAGCGTACCGTTAATAAGGGGTAAAATACCGAATTCTGGATTTTGACTTAATGGTTTTAAAACAGCACCAGTAAAAAACTCCCAAATTGGTACAGCTCTAAAAAATTGAATTGCTTGTGATAATAACGTATAGAGTATCCCTAGAGTCGTAAGGATAGTTATTGACGCTAAAAGAAATAAAATGGTAGGAATCCATTTTTCAACTAGGTTCGATACATTTTTCTTTTGTTTATTTTGCGCAATTATTTCACTAACATGAATCGCTTCTTGCTTTACCTCGCTGATCTTCTGCATTATGTTAGGACTCCTTCCAACATGGAAACTTTAGAAACTAAGATGAGAGCACAATTGGCCCTCATCTTAATAGGTTTCAAAGTTTCCTAAATATCAATTATTTATTAGCTTCTAGCTCTTCAAGTTGAGCTTGTGCTTCTTCTTCTGGAATAGGTGCGAATCCAGTTTCTCCAGCAAAGTCATTCATGGTTTCTAATACATAAGTTGCATAATCGAATACTTGGGCCTTTTCTTTTGCATGGTTCACATTTAAATATGTGAATACTGGACGTGTATAATTAGCATAAGGGCCTTCTTCACCAATTGTATCTAGAGATGGAACGACAGCACCTTCGCCAAAATCAATACCTACTGCTTGTACTTTATCTTTGTTACTATCGTAGTATCCAAATCCAAAGAACCCAATTGCGTTAACATCTTCTGCTACTAAAGTTACTAAAGTAGAATAATCTTGTTGAAGATTAATCGTTTTTACTAAATCCTGTTCTTCAAGAATAGTTTCATAGAAGAATTCGTAAGTTCCATGGTTTTCATTTGGACCATATGTTTGAATTTCTTCTTCAGGCCAATCCGGATTGATTTCAGACCACTTTGTTACATTACCTAAGAAGATATCCTTCACTTGATCTTCTGTTAATTCAGTTGCAAAGTCATTTTCTGGGTTAACCACAATTGTTAAACCGTCTAAAGCAACTTTTAATTCCATTACTTCTATTCCAAGCTCATCTGCTTTTACTTGTTCTTCCTCTTTAATTTCACGAGATGCATCGTTAAAGTCCGTTCCATCTTCTGCTAGAAATTTTTTAAAACCGGCACTTGTTCCAGCACGACTAACTTCAACAGATACATTCGGTTGTTCGTTAATCATATATTCTTCAGCTAATCTAGACATTAGGGGGTAAACCGTACCAGAACCATCAATGGCAACATTTCCTTCTAATTCGTTGGATGCTTCATCGCCAGAAGTATTTGATTCTTCTGCCGCCCCTCCACAAGCTGCTAGAAATAGTACTAGTCCTACAACAACCAACATAAGGTACTTCTTGAACTTCATTACTTTGTCCTCCCCGAATAAGTCCTTTGAATTTTGATGAACGGATCATTCCGCCTCTCAATTCCATAGTATAGTAGCTGAATGTAAAGAACGTATGATGTGAATGTAAATGTTTTGTAAACTCGGGGAATTAATCATCAGAAATAAGTTATAGAGTTTGGAATTCTATAGCTTCTTCTCATCTAATTTTATTGATATACTAGTAGTTATTCCATAAAGTATAGGGGTGTTAATTGTGGTTAAAGTCATGAAGATCACATTACATATAATCATCCTATGTTTACTAGCGTCTTTAGGAAATTGGATTCAACACACATTTCATCTGTTGATTCCAGGTAGTGTGATAGGAATGATCATTCTTTTTATTCTATTATTCTTTAACATTGTGAAACTTTCATGGATTGATGAAGGAGCAAAGTTCATGGTTCGCCATTTAACTTTATTTTTCATTCCAGCAACAGTAGGAATTATCGACTACTTCGATTTATTTCTGGGGAAAGGTATCCTATTATTTTTCATCGTTATCATTAGTACCATACTTGTCATGGTAAGTTCTGGATGGATTAGTCAGTGGCTAATCATGAGGAAGGAATGAGTATGATTCATTTATTAATTGGCATTACAGCAATCATAGGCACGGTTATCACTTATTACGCAGCATTAAAGATTCACCATAAATATCATTATCCTTTTACGTTACCTATGTTAATCGCAACCATTATCATTGTTCTTATTTTACTCATCATCCCTATATCCTATGAGACGTATATGATAGGTGGGGAGTGGATTAATAAGTTACTTGGCCCAGCAGTTGTTGCATTGGCCTATCCACTATACATGGAACGAAAGCTTTTGAAAAAAATGGTTGTTCCAATCCTTGTTGGAACTTGTATAGGAGCATTGGTGGGAATTTCTACTGGAGTACTTCTTGCAAAGTGGGCTGGATTTGGAGAGGAAATACTACTTACGATTAGCTCCAAGTCTGTGACAACTCCCATTTCTATGGCCATCACGGAATCGTTGGATGGGATAACTTCACTAGCAGCTATCTTTGTTATGATTGCCGGAGTAGGTGGGGCAGTATTACATTCCTATGTTTATAAATATACAAAGATCCACCATTATCTAGGAAAAGGAATTGGACTCGGAAGTGCCTCGCATGGCATCGGTACTGCCGCAGCACTTGAGAATAGCCAATTGGAAGGATCGATTAGTTCTATCGCCATGTCCATTAGTGCCGTAGTTGTTTCTGTCATTACTCCATGGATGATGAATTTGTTATTATAAAGAAAAATCAGTGCAGTATAGATTGCACTGATTTTTTATTCCAATACTTCATCGCTTTTCACACCAGTATCTTTACTCGCCTTTTCTTCTTCCATTTGCTTTTCCTTCTTCTTTAACACTTCCGCCAACTCATCCTCTAACGTTGCATCTGTCATTTCCACACCGGATCTATATGCCGCTCTTATGATGAGATGACCAGCGACGGGAGATGTCAAAAGGACAAATACAATTCCCATAATCATGCGGACACTAAAAATTGACTCGGACACCAATAAATAAATAAATACTCCAGATAGAGTAAGGGAAACTGCCAAGGTAGAGGACTTCGTGGCAGCGTGTGAACGAGAATAAACATCTTGAAAACGAATAATACCAATGGCACTAATTACTGCCATTATCGAACCTACCAAAATCAAGAGTGCTGCAATAAACTCAATCATCCCGTTTACGCTCAATGATAACGCCGCCCTTCTCAATAAATTTGGAGAAGGCAATTGTACTAATAAAAGCTAAAACTGCCAATATGAGGATAACGTCAAAGAAGGCCTTCGTGTCTAAAATCACTGATACAATAGCAATCGCTGTAATAAGATTAACCCCAATCATATCTAGTGCAATCACTCGGTCAGGTAAGCTCGGCCCAAAAATAATTCGGTATAATGCTATTACTATAGCTACGCCAAATAATGTGAAGGATACTTGTAACATCGTTTCAATCATTATCTGGTCACCCCCATAATTGCCTCTTCAAATTTGTGTAAAGATCTTATTAAATTCTCTTTGGATTCTTGGACATCGATTGCGTGAATATAAAATGCGTCCCCTTCTGGTGTTACCTCAACTACAACGGAACCCGGAGTTGTGATTAAAAGTAAGGCGAGAAGCGGGACTTCCCATTCACCTCTTAATTTCGTCTCAAATTTAAATATTCCTGGCTTTACATTTATTTTTGGGCTAAGAATTTGCTTTAATACTTGATAACTTGATTTGGTTATCTCTGATAGATAAATTAGAATCAACTTTATAAAGGCAAAAAGCCTACCTAAGTAAAAACGTTTCCCGAAAAAACGATGCATTAAATATAAAATACCAATTCCTACAATGTAGCCTGTCGCAAATGTAGTAAGATAAAATTGGTCCTCATCTTGGAAAAACATCCATAGGAATGCTATTGACAAGTTTATAATAAACTGGGCGGGCATGGTATACCTCCTAATAAAACGTACTTTAGAATTTCAGTTAATCTTGTGTCAATACCGCATCAATATAATCACTAGGGTTTAATAATGTATTTGCTGCATCACTAACATAAGGAAAAATGAACTCAGCACCCAATCCCAGAACAATAGTCCCAATTGTTAGGATGGCGCATGGAATCATCCATCCATTTTTCATAGGTATTTCATCTTCTGAGCTAATAATCGTTTCTCCCCAAAAGCATTGAAGGAAAACCCGAAGAAGCGAGTACAAAACAAAGATACTTGAAAGGAAAGCTAAGGCAAGTAAGATATAAGACCCTGTTTCAATCGTCCCTTGACCTACGAGCACTTTCCCAATAAAACCACTAAGTGGTGGAACTCCAGCTAATGATAACATGACAATAAAGAACATCCATCCTAATAGTGGATAATTTCGTATAAGTCCACTCATCTCATCAATTCTAGTCGTGCCTGTCACTGAAATCATGGTACCAGCTAATAGAAATAATAGTGCTTTAACAATCATATCGTGCATCAAATAATAAATAGAACCTTCTAATGCCTCTGGCGTTGCTACAGCCAAACCTACCAGAATAAAACCAACTGCTATGACGACATTATAAGTGACAATTAAACGTATGTCTTTATACGCAACAGCCCCAATACTTCCACCAATCAATGTTAAAGCCGCTAATACAGTGATAAAGGTGTGTGTAATAGAAGGATCATGATAAAAGAATAGTGTAAATACACGAATCATTGCATAAATCCCAACTTTTGTTAATAATGCTCCAAATAATGCAGCGACTGCGGTTGGCGCAATACTATAAGAGCCCGGAAGCCAGAAATAAAGTAATAGTCCAGCTTTCAAGGCAAAGACCGTTAAAAACACAATACTAATAACGGTCAACAAAGGCGTTTGACCTGATTCAGCTATCCGTTCTGAAATATGAGCCATATTTAATGTTCCAATGGCACCATATAAGTATGCAATGGCAACAAGGAAAAACCATGAAGACAAGACATTGATTAATACATACTTAATGGATTCTCTTAATTGTACTTTTTCTCCTCCTAAGGCAATAAGCACATAGGATGCAAGTAACATAATTTCAAAGCAAACATACAAATTGAACAAATCACCGGTTAAAAATGAGCCATTCACACCGGCTACTAAAAAGTTCACAAAAGAATAAAAGTACATTTTTTCGCGAGCTTCTCCAATGGAAGAAAAAGCATAAATAAGGCAAATTGCCGCCACTAAACTTGTTAGCAGAACAAGAATTAATGCGAATGAATCCGCAACAAACGAAATACCAAATGGAGGCATCCAACCACTGAAGTCAATACGCTGTATTCCAGCTATTTGATTAAGATGTAATAAATAAGCAGCAATCCCTATATTACCTATCATGACAATGAAACTAATCCATCTTTGTAGCTTAATTTGGTTACGGAAGAAAACAAACAATATACCTGCTAAAACAGGAATGACCATTGGTAAGACAACCAGATTATTCATCTTTAATACCTCTCCATTCAAACAGATTATCTGTCCCTGTTTCACGGTACGTACGATAGGCTAAAACTAATAATATAGCAGTTACTGCAAAACTGATCACGATAGAAGTTAAAATAAGTGCTTGTGGTAGAGGATCAACGTATGATAACGCCTCATCCGTTAAAATAGGAACTTCACCGCTTTTAAGTCCTCTTCCCATCGACATAATTAATAAATGTGCCGCATGAGAAAGTACGGCTGTACCTAATATAACCCTCAGCACACTTCTTGAAAGAATTAAATATGTTGCTACTGATACCAAAACACCTGTTAGGATGGTGGTTAAAGTTTCCATAAATTACACATCCTCAACTATACTTAAAATAATGGTTACGACAACTCCGACAACAACTAACGCAACACCGGCTTCAAAAATAGTAACCGTCGTTAACTCCGTTTCCCCAAAAAAAGGGAGATCAAAATAAGCAAAGGTTTGCGATAGAAACGGTTCACCAAAAAGGAGCGAGCCAAAGCCCGTTGTAACCGAAATAAACGCTCCTAAAGCAGCAACCTTTTTAAAATCAAAGGGAATGGCGCCCCGTACCGTCTCAATATCAAAGGAAACAAAAAGCAATACCAAAGCCGCAGCTACTACTAGACCACCAATAAATCCTCCCCCAGGACTATGATGTCCAGATAAAAACAAATAAACAGCTAAGGTTAATATAATAAATACAACAAGCTTTACAACTGCTCGTAAAATAACGTTATTTGTCTTCAAGGGGATTATCCCCCTTTCTTGCCTTTAGTTTAATGAACGTATAAACCCCTAGTCCTGCGATAAGCAATACTACTACTTCAAGCATTGTATCAAAAGCCCTAAAATCCCCAAGAATCGCATTGACAATATTAGTTGCCCCGGCAAGTTCATATGCATTTTCATAAAAGCTTGAAATAGATTCAAATAGCTTCCCGTTTTGAACAGCTAAAGCGATCGTAGTAAATATGACACCTACCGCAACAGATACAATGCCATTAACAATCTTGGAGCGTTTTTTACTATCTTCTTTCTTCCATTCAGGTAGAAAATAATACGCAGCAAGGAATAGTACGGTTGTTACTGTTTCTATTACGGTTTGGGTTAACGCCAAATCTGGTGCACGGAATATAACAAAAAATATTGAAACCCCATAACCCAACACACTATTTAAAAGAATTGCAGTTAGGCGAGACTTAACGAGTAACATAGAGATAGCCGCAATAATCATCGCTATCGTGATTAGCCACTCAAACTCAGTTACAGTAGAGTATTGTTCGATATCGAATAAAAATGCTTTTGTATTTAACAATGTTCCACCGACAGCAATTATGAAAAAGATGTAAATATAGACCATATAATCTCTTAGATGACCAGTCATATAGGAATTGGTAATGATCTTTGATACCTTTTCGATTAGCTCTAAACTATTGCCATACAACGCATTGAAAGATAACTTCTCTGGAAGAATCCAATTATATAGTCCCTTCCAATGACGAAGAAAAATAAATAGGAATGCTCCAAACACAATAACACCAATCGTCATCTTTAATTCTAGATTAAAGCCATGCCACGCAGAAACATGCTGACCAAGGTATTCCGCACCTAGTTGAGGGAAAATGCTATACATAGCCGGTTTGATTACATAATTCCCCAAAACGTTCGGAAAGAAGAAAATTAGAATTACAAATAAACCTAGAACTATCGGTGAAAATAGCATTCCAAATGGAGCCTCATGTGCAGGGTGTTCCAATTTCTCTTCCTGGTATTTCCCAAGAAAGGTTTTGAAAACAAAAATCATACAATAAACAAATGTTAGTATACTTGCTGCCCAGGCAACCACAGGAATCAAGCCCATCCATACTTCAGAAGTAAAATGAAGTTCACGAACGCTTAATATAGATGTAAAGAACATCTCTTTACTAAGGAATCCATTAAAAGGTGGTAGACCCGCCATAGAGAAACTTCCAATGATAGAAATCGTAAACGTAATTGGCATTAAGGTAGCTAATCCACCAAGTCTCCGTATATCACGTGTACCTAGTTCATGGTCAACAATCCCTACAACCATAAACAGTGCTCCTTTAAATGTGGAGTGATTAATTAAGTGGAAAATTGCTGCAAACGCAGCTTGTGTATAAATGACCATATTCATAGAATGTCCATGTCTAAGTGCGACTGAACTTATCCCAATCATACTCATGATCATACCAAGTTGACTAATAGTCGAATAAGCCAAAAGGGCCTTAAGATCTGTTTGTCTAATCGCATTAAACGATCCCCAGAATAACGTAATGATACCTACTATCGTGACTACCCAGAACCATGTTAGTTCTCCACCGAAAACAGGTGTAAACCTCGCAACTAAATAAATTCCTGCCTTTACCATGGTTGCCGAATGTAAATAAGCACTAACAGGGGTTGGAGCTTCCATCGCAGTTGGTAACCAAATGTGAAACGGATATTGAGCAGATTTCGTAAACGCACCAAGTAAAATTAATAACATTGCCGGAATAAATAGTGGATGGTCGTGAAAGCCGGAAATCGTTGTAATCATTTCACGAATACTCATCGTTCCCGTCATTACATAGAGCATAATAAAACCTACAAGCATTCCAAAACCACCACTTATCGTAATAAGCAGTGATTTTTGAGCCCCATCCCTTGAACTTTTCCGATGATACCAGAACGCAATTAGTAGGAAGGAGGAAATACTTGTTAATTCCCAAAATACATATAAAACCATGATATTGTCAGAGAATACAACACCGAGCATCGCACCCATGAATAGTAACAAATACGTATAAAAATGAGATAAATTTTCTTCACTTGATAAATAATAAATAGAATAAATAGTAACTAGGGAACCTATACCAGTAATTAATAAGGCAAAAATTAAACTTAATCCATCTAAATATGTTATGAAATTTATGTTATAGGACGGAATCCATTCAAATGTATATAGATACGTCTCTCCACTTGCAATGTTAGGTATATAACTTACAAGATAGAGGAATAATGCGGTTGAAACTAAGAAAACAAACCAACCAACATGAATCCCCTTTATTCTTTTGTAAATAATTGGTACAATCATGGCAGCTAAAAAAGGAATAATAATAGCTAAATTAACAGTGTACAAATCGGGACCTCCATTTCAAAAATGTCTGACTTCTTTCTTTAGAAAACTTGGCGTTCGCTTTAGCTTGGACGAAAACCTTACGTTTATGCAGTTTTTTCGATGGGGCAGGTAATCGGAGCCCCAGACAGGAAGGTTTTTATATTTTCCTACCTACTTTAGAAAAATTGCGTCCATACCATCTGTGAACATCATGCATATATTATTAATGCTCATTAACATTATGATTTCTTTAATAAAATTGATTGTAAATAAGGGGATCTTTTAAGTATCTATCGTGGAATTAATAAGTGCATAAGCACAAATTAATAATGATAGAAATAATAAGGAATTATTTGATAAATGACGATAATTGAATTTTTATCAATAATATAATTATAACTTATCGAGCTAAACATTGCACTTCTGTTGTTTTATCGATTTGGATATTGTTTTTATGTTACAAATCACTTATGCTATATGGAAACACCTTTAGATATTATTTTTTCCCAAACCCTTTTTTAAAAGAGAGGATGTTCAAAAAGTCCGGTGAAAAAGACACTTCGCATTTCTTCGTTGGCTTGCTTTTCCGCTCCTTGGAAAAGAAAACCACTTTTCCGGCGTGCAAGAGCGTCTGCTCACGTATTAATTGCATACGTTCCGCTGCTCAAAGCTACTCCGCCTCGAACTGCTCGGTCCTTTTCATCCTCCTTTTTGAACACGCACTAAAATTTATGGTTCACGGGAATAAAATATCATGTTAAAATATTAAAGTTTTAGTAAGAATATAATGGATGAAATATAAGAGGTGAATTTGCCGTCATGAGAAAAATTAAAGGTCGAATGGACGAAAGTATTTTAGTTTGTGTGTACTACGGCCCTAATGGCGAAAGGTTAATAAGACGAGGACATAAATTGGCCAAAATTATGGATTGTCCATTATATGTACTTACAGTAGATCAAAAGCCATACGACGAGTTCGACGCTGAAAAGTCTGGTTATGTTGATAGTTGGAAAGAACTATGCGATGAATTGGATGTAGATGAATTTATTATCCGAGATAATGAAAGTCGTCCTCTAGTTAAAACAATTAAAGAAGTTGCACATAACCATAACATTACTCAAATTATCATTGGCCAAAGTCCACAAAATCGTTGGGAAGAAATTACAAAAGGCTCATTTGTAAATGTTCTTCTACGTGAACTAACATTTATAGATCTTCATATTGTATCCATTGATCGTACACTCAAGAGTGAAGGTGACACGATGTTTGAAAAAGGCGTTCGTGCTTTCCTAGAACAAGACGGAGAAACTTACCGATTACGTTTTACTAGATCAAAGAACAATCTTTATGAAGGAATTTTCTATAAGGAGATTGGAACAGATTTTAATAATGGGATATTTAAATTTGTTAATAACAGAGGAAAAACATGCCAAGTGCATATCACGGAGGATATTGCAACAGGGAAAATGAGCGAACCTCCTAATGTAAAAAGGGAAAAATAAAAGAAACAGTGTGGCCAAAGTGCTACACTGTTTCTTTTATTTTAGTGGTTTTTTAACTTATAGTTCTTTATCGCTTAAATACTCATTTGGTGTTTCTCCACCATGTGGGTTTGAATTCTTAAATGGACTTTTTCTTCCGTTTCTTGTTTCCCCATGGTTTTTTCTTTCTTTAAACTGTCTGTTTCCGCCTGCTTTATTGCTTCCCATAATAAATTCCTCCTTGCTTAAGTTCGGCAAATGCATGCACTTATGCAAATCTTCACGCCGGCAGCTCCAGGATAAGAAACTTTTATATTTCTTATCTACCAATTAGTTTTTGAAGGAAGGAGGAATTTATTCAGGAACAGATTGTACCTTAATCAGAAGTCTGAGCAGCTTTCGATTCATTAATCCGTACCATTCTTTCTAATTTGTCCAGTTCATCAAATAATTCAATTAAGCTATTTGCAATAGGAAATACATAGGACCACTTTGTAAATTCAGAACCTTGAAGTTCATCAATTAAGTTGTTAATCGTTACATGCATCGCAGCCTTTATTTCCTTTTGCAGATTCAAATCTAATTTTACTTTTTCTTCATACATAAGGAATATATTTTCACTATAGCCATTTAGTCCACTTATTAATTTCTTTATCAAATAACTTCTTGTACTTGAGTCTTCTATTTCACCTAAGTTTTTCTCTAAATGGATAATTAATGTATACTGCCTTTCTAATACTCGAATCATATGTTTATAAATAATAATACTTCTTAAAAATTCCATTTTATTTTTTATAAATAAGCGATTCCGTTCATCTGAGATAATTTCATAATAATCCTTAGCCTTTGAGATTAGCTTCTCAATTTCACGATCTTCTTCTTTTTGTTTCGGTATGCTTAATGTTTTATTTGGAATAACTCGTAATAGAAAATGTATTTTTTCACTCGTCTTTTTCACAAGGTTATATAAATTCTTCTTATGATCTGGTGGAAAAATAAAAGCATTCACTAAAAAGGCAGCAATAACTCCTATCGCAATAAGTGATATTCGTTCAACAATATAAACAAAATTAATACTATCATCACTTGCAAGCATCATCGCCATGATGGTCAATGCAGTTAAACTGACCGTTTTATTTAATCCTAGCTTTATGTTGATTGCAATCGATATAATCACCACAGCACCAACCGATAGTGGATGTGTCCCAAGCAAAAAAGTACCCAACAATGAGAAAATGACAGCAACACCATTTCCAATCAATACTTCCTTAATATACGTAACAGATCTCATGATGGATTGTTGCATGGCTAGTACTGAAGCAATCGCCGCAATGATATCTAATTGCAAATTTAACATCCCTGTAACCAATAATGTTAATGTTACAGCAAGCCCTGTTTTAAGCATCCTTGGACCAATATTGAATTCCATATTTACATCATACACCTCTATTTAAATGATATTGTCATTTATATGTTCGAACCACGAATCTTATTATATGCAATAACTAGAGGTCTGTCACTCGCTATTCTTTATCAAAATCGGAAGCTCCCCTACAGGCTATGAACATGACGTTCTGTCGCAACGCCTGTACTCACACATGCTTTACTTCGTAGCGACGTACGGACTGCGTCTGGCCATACCAGGTGGTCCGATTATTAAAAAACGTACCTAATAAAGAAGAATTCCATCAGTGCAGGTTTTCCTTCATCCCTCACATATGGTTAGTCGCACTTTCTTTTACGGACAGTTGATCTTCCACCCAACTTCTTTGGGTGGGATAAAAGAAGTAGATGCGGCGATATCATATTTCTCCTTATTTTTGCAGAGGACATATATATTCCTATTTTATCCACTTGAACATCATCCTTATTGAAGAATTTATCATATTTCACCCTTTTTAGCATGTACCATCCCCCCATTTTCAATCCAATCACGATTATAGAAGTGAAATGAAATCTAGGAGGATGACAAATGAAAAGGGTATTTTTGGATCCAGGCCATGGTGGATCAGATCCTGGTGCAGTAGGGCATGGCCTGAAAGAAAAGGATGTTGTATTAGATATTGCACTTCAGATTCGTCACATATTGGATAAGGAATATGAAAATGTAGAAATTCAAATGAGTAGGACAACTGACATTTCGAAAAGTTTACGCCAACGAACAAATGAAGCAAATGCGTGGAATGCGAATTATTTCATTTCTATCCACTGTAATGCATTTAATGGAAAAGCAAAGGGATATGAGGATTTTATTTTTAGCGGATTAAGTGATTCTAGTCAAAGTGCAAAATACAGAAATATCATGCATCGTGAAATATCCAACGGAATTGCCTTACAAAATAGGGGGAAGAAAAAGGCAAACTTCCACGTTTTACGAGAAACCTCCATGCCAGCCTTCTTATCTGAAAACGGCTTTATTGACAATCATTCAGATGCAGCCCTTATGAAACAAGCCTCATGGAGGAAGAAGATAGCCCAAAATCATGTAAACGGAATTGCAAAAGCACTTCAACTGAAGAAAAGGACAAATGGTAATCAAAAGAGTGACTCCTTATACAAAGTAATTGCTGGTTCCTTTCAATCAAAGGAAAAGGCACTAAATCGAGTATCTTTTCTAAAGACTCATGGTATCGAAGCATTTATTGAAACAATCACTTTATCCGGAGCAAAGTGGCATAGAGTACAATCAGGTGCTTTTTCAAACCGGAAAAATGCTGAAGCTCATCTGAAAAGAATCGAAAAGATAGGAATCGATGCTTTTATAATAGTACTCTCTTGAGATAGAAAAAACGAACGCTGATCACATGAAGATAATACGTAGTTAAATAGCAGAAAGCAATTCGGGAATCGAGTTCGCCCCTGCTACTTTTTTATAGTTTTTGGTTTCTCACGGACATTTCCTTTCCCGTTTTCATGGGTTTTGTCCGTGATAACTCCTGATATTGTATCTATAAAGTAGACAATTTTAGAAAGTGTCCTATTCATTTGATAATCTTATATATAGAATTAGATAG
>NZ_JBHTKV010000015.1:0-34132 GCF_042678465.1 Oceanobacillus caeni
CTATCTAATTCTATATATAAGATTATCAAATGAATAGGACACTTTCTAAAATTGTCTACTTTATAGATACAATATCACTTACTAACGGACAGATTTTACAATTGGCACGCATCGGAAGACAGATCGAGGCTTATTTTGGTTTTCCACAAGATATCGAATGATCTTTGGTCGATGGCACATTTTTTATTGTTCAGAGTCGCCCAATCACAAGGCTTTTCCCTATCCCTGAAACGAATGATGATGAAAAACGTGTTTACGTATCTGTCGGTCATCAACAAATGATGACTGACCCCATGAAGCCGTTGGGATTATCTTTTTGGCTATTAACAACTCCTGCGCCAATGCGTAAAGCTGGTGGAAGGTTGTTTGTTGATGTTACAGATCAGCTTGCTTCCCCTGTCAGTAGAAACATGTTATTAAATGGCATGGGACAGCATGATCCGCTTATGAAAGACGCACTCATGAACATCATTGAACGGGAAAACTTTATAAAATGGTTACCAAATGATCATAAAGCACCGAGTCCCACAAGAGGCAATATAGATATGCAGGCACAAATCGAAAACAATCCATCTATCGTGTCTGATTTGATTAAGCATAGTCAAGAATCGATAAAACAGTTAAAACAGAACATCCGAACGAAGTCAGGAACAAATTTATTTGATTTTATTCTTGAGGATATTCAGGAATTAAAGAAGTTGTTGTTTGACCCACAAAGTTCAGCGGTATTTATGGCAGCTATGAATGCTTCAACATGGATAAATGAAAAAATGAACGAATGGTTAGGGGAAAAATGCAGCGGACACACTTTCTCAATCTGTACCAAATAATATTACTTCGGAAATGGGTCTAGCACTATTGGATGTCGCAGATGTAATTCGTCCTTATCCAGAATTAATAGCTTATTTACAGGGTGTAAAAAATGATAACTTTTTGGATGAGCTGGTAAAGTTTGAAGGTGGACAGGAAGCCCAAGATGCGATAACAGCTTACCTGAACAAATACGGAATGCGATGTGTCGGCGAAATCGATATGACGAAAACCCGTTGGAGCGAAAAACCAATTACACTTATCTCCATGATTCTTAGTAATATCAAAAACTTTGAGCCTAATGCCAGCAAACGGAAATTTGAGCAAGGGCGACAAGAGGCTTTGAAAAAGGAACAAGAGTTATTAGACCAATTGAAACAATTACCGGATGGTGAACAAAAAGCGACAGAAACAAAGCGGATGATTGACCTCATCCGGAATTTCATCGGATATCGTGAATATCCGAAATACGGTATGATTAGTCGTTACTTTGTTTATAAGCAGGCATTACTGAAAGAAGCCGAACAACTCGTACAAGCGGACATTATTCATGAAAAAGAAGATATATACTATCTCACTTTTGAAGAACTTCATGAAGTCGTACGCACGAATAAACTGGATTACCAGATCATCAACAAGCGAAAAGACGATTACAAATTATATGAAAAACTAACTCCTCCGCGTGTGATCACCTCTGATGGTGAAATCATTACAGGTAAGTATAAACGAGAAAATCTCCCAGACGAAGCAAAAGTGGGTCTACCTGTCTCTTCAGGAGTTATAGAGGAACGTGCTCGAGTCATCTTAAACATGGAAGAAGCTGATTTAGAAGAGGGAGATATATTAGTTACTGCCTTTACTGACCCTAGCTGGACACCATTGTTTGTATCGATAAAAGGTCTCGTCACTGAGGTTGGCGGACTGATGACCCACGGAGCAGTTATTGCACGCGAATATGGCTTACCTGCAGTTGTTGGCGTGGAAAATGCTACAAAACAGATAAAAGATGGGCAACGAATTCTTGTGAATGGAACAGAAGGGTATATCAAAATATTGTAATTGCTTAATAAGACCAGATTTAGAAAACCAATCAAGATTTTAGGCTGAATCCTATATATAAGGGTTCAGCCCTTTTTATTGGTTCAATATTTTTTTCAATTCTTGACCAGCCCAGATATAGTGAAACTTTACTTTTCCCAATCCGTAGTAACATATAATGGCAAAGTAATAGGATAAAGGATTACCAAATAGCGGAATAAAATAATGCTTTCAATCATTGTGGATGATCTAAATAAATATAATGTGGGATAATGTCTCACTAAAAATGAGTTATCAATCTGTTGGGCAGTTGTTGAATAAGGATAACTCAAGAATTTAAAGGGGGATTAGTTGTATGAACCTCAACAGAAATTGGGGAATATGTTTTTGGATATAAAAAGGCAAAAAAAGATATGGTAATTGAGAATTTAAAAATTGTTATAAATGATGGTGAAACGGTCTTAAATGAAAGTGAATACAAAGGTGCAACTGTTAAGTTTCCATCTAAATGCTCAGGTTGTGCGATTACGGATACAGACACACCTATCCAAGTGACGATAGAATGGGGGAAAGGAAAAGAAGAAACTTTTTCAATGGAGCCGAAATAGTTTTTTGCTCAACTATTAGGCGCAATGGATGGACAGGGGGTTGTCGAGTTTACTTGTTGTGTTAAGTGCAGTATTGTTCTAGTCATGAAACGTTTTTTTAGGTTCAATCGTACTTAATGTGATGGACAGTGAAGGTAGGGTTGAAAAGAAAGAGTGAGAGTGGAGGGCGTTGTAGTTTGGTACTTTTAGGTTTTATCGTAATAGTTATGACTCTTTTATCAATAGAAGGGCAGCTTAGAAAACGATATAAACAACAACAAGAAATAATTGAATTACTAAAGCAAATAAAAGAAAAGGATTGATTTATTTTTGAAAATTAACAAGACGACTATTGTTTTCCATACTGTTTTTAGTGGAATTATTGCACTTTTTGTATCTACATTTTTCGCTTCTGGAACAATTGCGGAGAATTATACGGATGACACATTTGTAGCTCCATTCTTCTTCTTTGTTTTAGCAATATGGTTAGTTGGTGTGCTGTTTCTCTTTCTCTTTCCTAGAAAATTTCATACATCCATTAATATCATGTGGTTATCCATACCATTAGGAATAGTAATTGCATTTCCAATAGAAGCGTTGTTATAAGTTGTAGGTTATGTTGTGAAAAAAAGCGTGCTAAAACTAAAGGGGACGTTACTTTGAAAACGGCAGCATATATTAGAGAATTAAAAAGGAGAGCAAGTTACTGCCTCCCTAACAATTGCAAATTAATAAAGGCAGAATATGGTCAATGGGGAAAATTAGAAAGTGAAATTGAGGTGTTATGTTTTGCAAAGTTGTGAGAACTGTAATGCAGAATTTAGCTGGAGTAGAATCTATAAATCTTTGTTTTGGAATTATAAACCTATTAAATGTAACGAATGCAATACGATACATAAGATAACGATTCCTAGTAGGTTCATTTTTGTCTCTTTCACTATTCTTCCAATGCTAATCTTTGGTCACTTCCTGTCCCCTTTTAGCAATATTATTGTGACACTTGGTATAGCTTTTTTTATTTTTATAATCGGCTCTTTGTTTACCCCTTTTTTAGTTACGTATAAAGAGTCCTAGCGACCTAATGTACTCGAGTAATTGGTGCATATATTTATAGGATTGATTAGTAAGAATAGTGAGTTGTGATTATAAATAGAAGATGAAAGATATATTGCCACTCAGGGTTCTAAAACGATGAAAAAATAAATAAGGTGAGAAGTGCGATAAACACTTCTCTTTAAGGATTAATATCCACCCCCAACATATGAAGCACCAACAATGATAAGCAGGATGAAAAGTACAACGATCAATGCAAATCCTGCTCCCATACCATATCCGCCACCTTCGTAGCCCATAGAACCCCCTCCTTCCTGTGAATATATAATAGTTTATGAATCAACTATATGATTCGACATGGACAAGCGTGGAATTTAGCAACAATGGAATTTAGCAACAATGGAATTTTCGTCTATGACGTATTACATCTGCTTTAGCAGGTGGTCGTTTAAGATTCCTGCTACAAAAGCTGTTGGAGTTTCTAGTTTACGAACTTGGCAGAACGCCCCTTATTTTAATGAGGGGATGAATGCCAAGTTTATTTTTTGAACAACTTTGTTATCCAAGGCCTTTTAGGTTGATAACCGAACGTGTGTTTGTTAAAATTTCCCATATGGAGGTGAAAATATGGCTACGAAAACTATATTAGTTAAACTCAAAAGCCGACAAAGAAAAAGCATAAGCAATTCATTTATGAGCAAACAGAGTTTTCCAATTGCGTAAATCATTGCGTAGGACGCCTACAAAGCGGAGAAAAGATTTCTTCAAAAAACGTACCATTCAACCTTAAATCTGCTATAAAAAATGAGGCTATTCGTCGCGCAAAAAAAGCTGTTTCTGATTATAAAAAGGGGAGAGCAGCGACGATTCCTGTTTTTAAAGAATCACTTGGCGTGAAAATAAATAATCAAAATTGGAATTCCATAGAGAAAAACGGAAGATGGTACATTGCCTTTACCTCAAATATGGGGAAAAAGGCACTACCAGTAGTAGAAACAAAAGATGTACAAACGTTTTTTCCATTTTTAACGCAAAAAAGGAAAGGATTTCGTGGAACCATGGAATTGTTACGTAAAGGGAAACATTGGTATGTGGCGATTCCAATACAAATAAGTTCAGAACTAGACTTTGGAAAGAAACATAAACGCATCTTTGAAAACATGAAACGACGAAAGTATACATCTATTGGTGTGGACTTAGGGTTGCGACATATTGCGGTCGTCTCTGAGCTTCTTAGTGGTAGAAGACAATTTTTCTCTGGTAAAGAAGTCGGTTATATGCGACGTCATTTTCGTTCCCTACGACGTTCGTTAGGTAAAGCAAAGGCGCTGCGCGTCATGAAACGTATAGGTAAAAAAGAAAGACAGTGGATGAAAGATTATAACCGAAAACTAGCCAAAGATATAGTAGATCTCTCTCTACAATTTGATAACCCAATCATAAAAATGGAAGCATTAGACGATATTTGAAAAACATGTCGTAGCATGAAGAGAGCAGATAAAACCATTCATTCGTGGTCTTTCTATCAATTAAAACAGTTCATCAAAGAAAAGGCTTCAAAATACAATATCCCAGTTGTAGATATTAACCCTTATCAAACAGGCCAAATTTGCGGATGTTGCGGTCATGCAGAAAGGAAAAATCGCAATGGTATTAAATTCCACTGCGTAAAATGTAATTATACGTGTCATGCTGATTTGAATGCTGCAAATAATATTGCACGTAGCACAAGCTTGGCGGGGTAACACGGAACAGTCGTGAGATAGGTTCGTGTTATAGACCAAGTGCCTAGTTGGTACAATCCAACCTAGGAGCCCCAAGTGGCATGGGGTATGGCGGTCATGTTGGAAGGTGGGTCAGAAATGGAACAACATGGGATTGTCGTGAGACAAGCTCCCACCCTAGTGAACCGCTTCCGCCTCCTTTTAAGAGTTTTCCACTTTGGAAGCTCGGTATTTTAATGCCGAGAGGATGTCACAGAATCAGAGGTGAATGCTGAGTTGGAAAAAGGATATACGGATTTCATACAAGGAGATACAAAATCAGTTGCAAAGGCTTTTTCGGAAATTCGGCGTGATCATGGTATTTGAGATACAAAGTAGTATTAACTAAACAATTGAATGGAATTAAAAAGGCCATACCAAGTTTAGATAAACTGGGGCGATTCCGAATGGTCAAAAAGGAGAAAATAAAGGATGATACATATTCTATCGAGTGCATCAGCTTCAGGTTGTTTGAAAGCTGCGTTAAAAGAAATGGGTCTTGATAAAAAGGAAAGGATCATTTCTTTTTGGGACACTTTCTCTGTTGGTCCAGTCTGGAAGTTGCATGAGGAAGCTGGAGTTAAATTCAGATTTGGTTGGATGGAGAAGTGTATGAGTGAAGAGTTTGGTGAATATGCCGATTATACTCACTGCTTTGAAAAGGCAATGAATCGAATTAACTCTATACCTGAAGGAGTTCATGTAACCATTTGGGCATCTAATAACGCACATGAACAGACAGGACTACGATTTATTATGCATCTTTTAAAGGAAAAAAATATTGACATCACTATTATTAACACAACAAAAGCATATGAAGAGCTTTTTAGGGTGAAAAAAGCTAAATATACGCTACTCCACACAGGTGAAATTCCTCCTGAGAAGCTACAGGTTATTTATGAACAGGATTATGGGAAGCTTCTTACAGATCATGATAGAGAGGACTTAGAAAATGAATGGTTAGCCCTTTCAGAAAGTCAAGAAACATTAAGAATTTGGAGAAATGGAAGGATACAGAGTGTTTCTGAAGACTATTATGATGGAATTATTATAAAGAAAGTTAAAAAGCTGCATGGTAAACAAGTGACAAAGGAATTTATAAAATCAGCAAGGGTAATCGGTGAGGTACTGGGGCATTTAGACCAATACATAGGGGATACGTTTCTCGAATATCGAATTAGAAAGCTGATTGAAGCTGGAGTATTTGAGTCGAAAGGTAGTCTTGAACAGATGCGTTTTTATAGTGTGAGGTTAAAAGGTTGAAATAAAATTGGGAAAAGGTAACCTGTTGCTTTCCTTACGTACTAACATAAACAGGTGTGAATGGTTAGTTCGGATCGAAACTAGAATTTCCATTAGTAATAAAAAAGCCGTCCGGACTTTAACGATTAAGTGGACGGCAGCTTTACGATAAGTTATTTCTTTACAGCATGTATATAATGAATCGTTTCAAAGGCAGAAAGGTAGTCGCTTCGATTGGCGAAGTATGTTTTATCAATTTCGCTTGGCGATAAATGTTCATAAATAAGTAATCCTGCTCTTTCTAACATATTTTCAACTTCATTATATGAAAAACCAGACTTCATTGGTTCCCCACTTGCTGATGCCATTTTTACCATGTTTGAAACCCTATTTGATTCTCCGTTCACATTAAATAGGGTTTCATCAGCATAATCAAAAACGATAGAACTACCTATTGGAACTTCAGCAAATAAGTTTTTCAGTAATCTTGAGTTTTCCTCTTTCGTTAAATAATAGGAAACTCCTAAAAGACTAAAGAATGTTTTATGGTTGCTAAAACCCTTATTTATTAGATTTCGGTAAGTAAATTCTTTGGTGAAGTCCATCGAAATAAAATGGAGATTGTGTGGTATTTCTAAATGAGCGTTTGACAATCGTTTTATCTTAAATGCTTGTGTCGCTGGATGATCGATTTCAAATATTTCGATGCTATTTTTCAGTTCTGGGTGACGAAAACAAAAGGTATCTAGTCCAGCTCCAAGTATAACGTATTGTTTCACCCCTAACTTAATTTCATGAAGCAACACTTTCTCACAAAATGCAGCGCGTGCTAAAGGGGTTGGTGAAAGTTGGACTTGTGTGATCCATTTTAATATTTCATCCTTATCTCCATTTAAAAGTTGTGCTTTTTCTTTGTTGAAGAATCCTATCCCTTGAACCATATTCGTTTTAATGTCATCAAACTCTTTTTGCGTTATTAAATCGTTAGCGATATGGTCGTTAAAGATCTTTGGTGTATCAAATTGACTATGATATGCACGACCAAAAGCAGATATTAATGAAGTTAAACTGGACTTATCTTGTTTCATGCAAGTGTCCTCCTTCAATAGAAAAATGAGATTCCCCTGGCCAGGAGAATCTCATTATAATTCAATCTATATATTTCGTCAATTATAGCATAGAATAATTATTTTGTCAAATATTTTATACCAAATCTACCTCTGAATCAATTTCCTAAACTAAAGAAGAAATGTTGGACAGCATTAATGGGCAAGAGGTTATTTCTGTGTAACAGTTGGAACAGTAAATAAGGAAAGGATAAGAAATTATATTGCAAGACAATTCTATCATAGCCTATAAAAAAGAAATGTATCTTTTTATGTCGATATATATATCATTTGGCGTCCGGTTAAGATTCATCCTAATTAAAAATTAAATATCCGCAAGAATAATCAAAAAATCTCCTTTTGATATTTGATATTCTATTAATGAAGGGAGGAAGCAGTCATTCAATATGAAGGGATAATTAATAAAACGATAAACTATATTGAAGAACATCTGCATGAATCACTAACGATGGATGATATAGCGGAGCAAGCAGGCTTCTCTAAATTTCATTTCCATCGAATTTTCCGTACAGCAGTTGGCATGTCTATAACCGAGTATGTTCGGATGAGACGTTTGGCAAATGCTTCAACGGCTTTACTCTATACGAATAAAAGGATTCTTGATATTGCATTTTATTATCATTTTGAGTCCCAGGAAGCTTTCACAAGGGCATTCAAAAAATATTATCATTTGCCACCTGGACAATATCGAAGGTTAATGTCAGGTATGCTAAAAAATAAGGAGGAATCTTATATGGAGAAACAAGTAAAAGGTTGGTTTTTAAGTGGCTCAGATCCATTTAATTATGAAATGGGGATTGATCGTGCGGTAGTTCATCAGGGGAAGGCATCAGGTTATTTAAAGTCTAAAACCGTGCTTGATTCCGCAAACTTTGCCACGATGATGCAGCAATTTAAAGCAGACAAGTTTATTGGGAAGCGAATCAGACTTTCTTGTTTTTTAAAGACAAAAGACGTAGAGTACTTTTCTAGTATGTGGATGAGAGTGGATAATGCTTTTGATGATGTATTACAGTTCGACAACATGAGCAATCGCCCAATCAAAGGGGATACGAACTGGAACCGTTACTCTATTGTTTTAGATGTTCCTTCAGGCAGTTCTACTATATCATTTGGTATTATTTTATCGGGTCGTGGTCACGTGTGGGTAGATCAGTTTACATTTGAAGAAGTGGGTAAAGATGTGGAAACAACAAATTTGGAGATACAATCGGAATTATTGGATGAACCATTAAACTTGTCTTTTGAAGAGGAAATCTAAATTATTGATCTCTGGGGGAGTGAAGCGTGGTGGAGATATAAAAGGATGCAATTACATTATTTGTTCAATTTGTAAATGGGGATCTACCATTATTTTTCCTATATTCCTTAATAGCTCTTCCGTTTCTTTTGTTGATTTCAGAGATTATCATACGTAAAGTGGAAGTAAATGTTGCTGAGAATAGAACGGTGTGAGAAATAATACCAGGTATTCTTCTAATCAAAAGTCAATCAAAATTTCGACTGGGTCCAGTAGTGATTCAGTCTGTTTTCTTTTGTTCAATAGTCTTCCAATCCCTATATCGATAAAGTTTTTCAAGGTGCTTTCCCTCTTTCTATTTTTTCATTTTTCTCCCAATAAGTTCCCTCAATCATTTTTTGAACTAAACATGATATTAATGAAATTGGAGTAATATATGGTGAACGCTGTGCTAATAGAAAGTGTACAAGGAAGATCTTAAAATGGTTCTTTTTCCGTGTACTATTATATTATGTTAATTAAAATAAACTTTTCCGATTCATATCCAGTTTTTATGAACAATCCATTGATAAAAAGTGCCTAAGCATGGTATAAGTGTAAAGGAAGCAGGGACATTTTGCTTTTTAATTTTGGGATAAGGTTTGGACAGGCTATCCCATTATGAAAGGATTTTGATTGGATTATGACTGATAATTTTTGGCGTGATTTACCACGACCGTTTTTTATATTGGCACCAATGGAAGATGTGACGGATGTTGTTTTTCGTCATGTAGTAAGTGAAGCAGCCAGACCTGATGTGTTTTTTACAGAATTTACAAACACGGAGAGTTATTGCCACCCAGAGGGAATATATAGTGTGCGTGGGCGCTTGACCTTTACAGAGGATGAACAACCAATTGTAGCTCATATATGGGGAGATAAGCCTGAACACTTTCGACAAATGAGTATTGGAATGGCTGAAATGGGTTATCAGGGCGTAGATATTAATATGGGATGCCCTGTACCTAATGTGGCAACAAAGGGAAAGGGAAGTGGCCTTATTCGTCGTCCAGAAGTTGCAGCGGAGTTAATTCAAGCAGCAAAAGCAGGAGGATTGCCTGTTAGTGTAAAGACAAGGCTCGGTTACACGAATATTGAAGAATGGCGCGACTGGCTGACGCATGTATTTGAACAAGATATCGCGAATCTTTCCATCCATCTGCGTACCAGAAAAGAAATGAGTAAAGTAGATGCTCATTGGGAATTAATCTCAGAAATTAAGAAACTTCGTGATGAAGTGGCCCCTGATACACTTTTGACAATTAATGGAGATATTCCTGATCGTCAAACAGGTTTGAAGCTCGTTCAAAAGTTTGGTGTGGATGGCGTGATGATTGGTCGTGGTATTTTTAAAAATCCATTTGCTTTTGAAAAGGAGCCAAGAGAGCATAGCAGTCAAGAACTGCTGGATCTCTTAAGATTGCATCTGGATCTTTTTGATAAATATTCAAAATTAGAACCACGTTCGTTCAAACCTCTTCGCCGCTTTTTTAAGATATATGTTCGCGGGATTCGAGGAGCAGGTGAATTAAGAAATCAGTTGATGAGTACAGAGACAACAGATGAAGTGCGTGCATTGCTTGATAACTTTGAGGGAAGGAATGTTGAGGGGAAGAGGGAATAGTACTGTCCCGATTTAGGGTGAAAACAAAAGGGGCGTTAAACGGTTGTGACCTAAAAAATAAAAGGTATATTAAGTAGTAAATTGGCTGTGTGAATGCGGTAATGAACTGGACCCATTTACATCGGTCAATTTTTGCTTTATACGTTAGTTGTTTGTTATAAATAATATTAAAAGTCACGATAATTACCATCCTCCGGCATATGCAACTAGTCTAAAGCTTGGCATAAGCAAGTTTTCTAAACCTTAATTTACTTCTCAATTTTTATAAGAGGACTAAATTGAAATACGAATGATTGCTTTTGTAAATACAATAGCATACAATGACTATATAAAAGGAGTGAATTAATAATGGCGAAAACAACAAATCTCTATGTAAGGCTTGAACCTGAACTTAAAGAACAAGCTGAATCCATTCTGGGACAGTTAGGAATACCGCTATCCAACGCAGTCAATATATTTCTGAAACAGGTTGTTATGCAGAAGGGAATTCCTTTTGACGTTAAGATTCCTGCCACAAAACCTGTTGGAATCTCCAATTTGACAGAGTCAGAGGTGAATGCCGAGTTGGAAAAAGGATATACGGATTTCATGCAAGGTGATACAAAATCTGCTACAAAGGCTTTTACGGAAATTCGTAGAGATTATGGTATATGAGATACAAAGTATTATTAACAAATCAGGCAGATGCAGATTTAAGGGTATCTATGAGTATATTGCTTTTACCTTGCATGAACCAGAGACAGCAACGAATCAATTGGAAAGGATTGAAGAAGCCATATTAAGTTTAGATGAAAAACCAAGGAGGTTCCGGATGTTTGAAAAGGAACCTTGGTATAGCAGAGGACTTCGACAGTTGCCTGTTGACAATTTTATTATATTCTATATTCCCAGCATTGAGGACGGAATAGTTACCGTTATCCGTGTTATGTATGGAGGGCGAGATATAGATGACCAGTTAAATAAGACTAATCAATAATTAATACTGAACAGCCCTTTGTTATTTTACCCTATTTATAATTGACTTCTGCTTTATATACCTCTTTCTATTATCATTTCTCCACTTACTACTTCCGTTAGAAATCTCAGAATAAAGAACATGACCAACCCAAATATTAATAAAACTCTCCATCCTTTAATTGAATAAGACAATTCCAAAGAGCACTCATAGGGGCTCTTCTTTTTTGGTATTGGATTTGATGTGTAAAAGGTATTTGACATTTTAGGGGCTGATGATACAATTGTGTCAAATACTTTTTACTTTTTAGGTGAGGGAGGAATAAATATGGATTGGATAGTTGTTGTGTCTTTTGCTGCTTTAGCAATTTGTGTGCTACTAATAGTTGTTACTTTTGCGTCATTACCTAAGATGGGAGATGAAGGGAAAAATTTCATTAGAATGAAAGCACAGTCATATGCATTTACGGTTGTAATTGGTGTGGTGCTAATTGAAATTGCTGAATCTGTTTATTTAACTTTTGGACAGAACGATCTTATGAGGGTATAAATCCGTTTATCTTTCTTGTCGTAATTTCAACTGTATATTTAGTCTCATTACTTTTTTCCAAGAAGAAATATGGTGGTTAAATGAAGAATCGTATCAGGGAATATAGAAAATCTGCAAAACTATCCCAAGAAAAATTAGCTAAACTCTGTAATGTCTCAAGACAAACGATAAATGCGATTGAAAACGATAAATATGATCCTACGTTACAATTAGCATTTGATTTAGCAAGAACGTTAGGCGTTAAAGTAGATGAATTATTTTTAGGAGGGAGGAAGGATGCAGAATGAAAATCTTTTTTATGCTAATAATTCTACTTGTGTATATTTCCATCATTGGTTATTTCACAGGGAGTAAAGATTACTTTTTAGGACCTAATGATGATGAAAGGAAAAAGGTAATAAAGCAAAAGTCCGTTGTTCAGAGTTGGAGTACCATATTGCTATTCTTACTAACAAATTTTCTTTTTGACTTATTTAATCTGCATGACGAACGCTTGTCAGAGGCTCCTTTTGTTTTTCCAGAACTTTTCTATTTAATTATTTTAATATTGAGCTACTTTATTTTCTTATTAATAAATAGTAGAAAAATGAGTGCTTAGTAATTTTCTCTTAAGTATTGTCTAATATCAACAAAGCAAATATTCGGATTCTGTTTTGATTTATTTTATTCAAACTGAGCTTGGTTTTTTATGTGCTTTTGCAACTAAAGATGCCAATTTATGGGGGATGTATATATATGAAACAAAACTTTGAACTGTTGTTGTGATAGTGGTAAAACAAATGATTTAAAAATTGAAGGTGATGTAGGAGCAGATCCAATTTGGTGTAATAGGTGCGGTTGTAATCTTAACATAGAAGACATTCCAATGTCAGCTAGTTTAGTAGAGGAATTGTCTTATTGGGCAGAAAAGTATGGAGAATGGATTGATTGGGATTTAGATAAATTGGTTCCTAATGGGGGTGAACTGGAAGAAAGATTTAATCAAATGGGACTTGCTTTAACGGAAAAAGTTAAACAAGAATTGGACAGTAAATATAAAATAAGATACGTAGCCTCTACCAGTGCAAGGATTTATGATCATAGCTAAAAGGCTTTTATGAACACCATATATCCGAATGGGAGTGAAGTACATAAATGCTACATTCTCTGGTCTTGTGTTGAAGCCAAGTCTTTATAGTGGAAGCATCACGTAAATGCTTGCTTACTGATATAATTATTCTATTATCGAGGTGATTAAATGAAATATACTTGTCCTTGTTGTGGCTATAAAACATTAGATGAAGAGCCACCTGGAACATATGATATTTGTAGTATTTGCTTTTGGGAAGATGATGAGGTTCAGTATATTGATCCCGACTATGAAGGCGGTGCTAACATTCCATCTTTAAGACAAGCACAAAATAATTACGTATTATTTGGAGCATGTGAGGAAAGATGTATAGAGTTTGTAAGAAAGCCTAATGAAAATGATGAGTAAGACCTTAAATGGAAGAGTTATAGCAATTAAAGTAACGGGGATTGTTCAAGAGAAGAAGAGCTGGTTCTTGCATAAGTGTTTATGCGCGGATCGTTTCTTTATGCATATGGCAAAGATGGAATATATAAGAGAAATTTGTAAGGGATAACTTTTAGGGTATTAAGATATAAGGTGATGAAAATTCAGGCTGGATCCAATAGTGGTCCAGTCCTTTTTATTTGGAAAAGAATAATAGAACGATTAAAGTTCTTCCACACTATCCTCACACTCCAAGAAGAGATAGAAATACAAGAAAAGTAAAAGACCTAATTATGGATGTATTGGAACAATAACTCGCCACTGCATAAATCCACTAAAAATCCACAAAATAAATGAGAGACAAGAATCACATATCAGAGTTATGGAATCAACTTCATTTAAAAATAATTGAAATGGACGATATTCGTAATGGAGGTGCAACTACTCTGGTGGTTTACTAAAGAGGTGATAATGTGGAAAACGACAAAAATAAATTAAAACTCACATCTTCTGAAATAGGAACACTATGGCAGGAGTATGTAACTGGAACAATGACAGATATAGTAAATAGATACATGTTCTCCATAATTGAGGATGATTCAATAAAGGCTATTTTTGATGATGCGATCAAGACATTCGCAAAACAAAAAAATCAAATAGCAACTTTTATGGAGAATGATGGGTTTCCAGTTCCAATAGGATTTACGGAATCTGACCTTAATAAAGGTGCAGATAGATTATTTTCCGATATATTTTGTTTAAATTATTTACACATCATGACGCTACATGGTTTGATAGGACACACGACTTCACTAGGCGTCTCGGTAAGAGAAGATTTACGTTATTTTTATGATTCATGTGATAATGACGCTAAAAGAATATATCATCAAATCATAGATTTAATGCTTGAGAAGGGAGCTTTTCAGAGAGACCCAATGTTCTATCCTACAAAAAGACCAGAATTTGTTTCTAGCCAGGATTTCAAGGATGGAATTTTAGGGAAAGGAAGACGTTTATCTGCTATAGAAATAATAAATCTCTCTTACAACCTTAAAAAAAGCATTATGGCTAAAACTCTTTCCATTGGATTTAGTCAAGTTACACAATCTAAAGAGGTTAGGAAGTTTTTAGAAGATACGGAGAATACGTCTGATGGTCAAATACAGTCTCTTTCAAAGATAATGCACAAGGATAATTTACCAATTCCTACGTCGATGGAAACAGAGGTAACCGTTTCAACGGATTCCCCATTTTCCGATAAGTTAATGTTATATCATATCGGTTTCTTGTTCCAAACAGCACAGGGATACCAGGGGGCAGGATTAGCATCAGCTATTCGAACAGACCTCGTAAAAACTTATGAAAGCATCATTCTAAAAAATCTAATGGTAACAAAAAAGTGGTTTAATCTTATGGTACAAAATAAATGGTTTGAACAACCACCACTTGCCCCTAATAGAAAAGAAATTGCAAAAGATAAATCATAAAAACATCTAATATGTACTAATAATATCAAATGAATTTATTTGTACCGTTTGTATGAAGTGATTATTTTGTACCTATCGGGCCGATTTTTTCCTTATTGCATGTGATATATAGGATGTTATTCGGTCTTTTTTTATTCGATTAACAACAAATCTGGTAGTACGTCTGAAAGGATTTGATTTTGTTTTATGGAAAAATTTATTCTAAGGAGTTTCTTCGTATTGGGAATAGGTGCATTGCCATTTATATTATTGAGAAAACCTGCAAAGGATTGGATGATTGTTTTCTTCCTAACGGGTTTTTTTGCAAATTTACTTGATGAATTTATGGTTAAAAGTAAGCGAGTTATTTATCCAGTCAGATTATTTGAAAAATATAGTGACAAGAGCATTTTATTTGATTTTTTAATTTTTCCGATTTGCTGTACCCTTTTTATACAAGCAACCTATCAATCTAAACTCCCTGCCATTTTGGGTAAAGCCTTTTTATTTAGTGTGCCGTTGACTGCTTTTGAATGGCTTCTGGAACAAAAAACCCATCTAATCAAATGGATTCGTTGGTCGACAACACATACATTGGTTTCCGTCACTCTTTATCTTCTCACAACTCGTTTAGTTATAGCAATTATCAGAAAGTCAAAACGCTTGGGTTTTCTTAGCAATAACACAAACACCGGTAATTAGCTTATAGATCTTCTTAACATATAGATAAGCAGACGAATGATAGGTATGTAATTTACTAGATAGAAGGGATTTTATGGGAGTTAATCAAGGTAATGAATATAAATCACCTATTGCTGCTTTATTATGGTCGATTATGATGGTTGGCTTTGGCCAACTCTATAACGGGCAGTATATTTTTGGTTCATTACTCTTCTTTTTTGAAATTGCTGCAAATGGAGTTTCTAATTTAAATTTGTCTATTTTGCATTCTTTCCATGGATATGCACAACAAGCTCATGATGTTTTCGATCATCAATGGGGATTATTCTATCCCTCTTCTTACGCTTTTTCTATGTGGCAGGCTTATAACAAAGCAATCATTATTAATTGTCTGCAAGAGAAGAAAGAACCTCCTAAAGAGACGTATCTAACTGGTTTTTTTATATCATTTGTTGTGGGGATGAATTTAGGTGTTTACTACCATCACTACTTTTTAAATCAATTACCCTATCTGGAGCTTTTTTCCAGTCCGATATTCAATGGACTATTATGGGGAATTTTCTTCGGTATTGCAGGTCACTTCATTGAAAAATACATAAAGGCAAAAAGAAATAAATAAGTGAGTGAGAAGGTTTCCTTTCTCTCCCACTTATTTTATGGTTGTATTGTCCTATTTCGCTAGATTTTTCCTGTCAGCTGCAATTGGTGGTTGCTCCATCCAAGCATTTTTAATAAAAATATTCGCTCCCTGATTGGAATACTTGCCTATCTCCGCCATTAAACGGGTATAATGAACACCTAAATCATGTCTTGGACTGATAGACATAGAGGTCCCGTATTGGCCCATACCAGAAGCAATAAGTGTTGTAACAAGAAACATCATTAATTTATCTGAAAAAGGTGGGTTCGTTGAGTCGGTTACTTCTGATGTCAAAATACGAGCTCCATCAGAGATATATTCTTCTTTTAAGATGGACGAAAAAACTTCTAACTGTTTTCCAGCAATGTCACGCCCTTGTTCAAAATACTTTTTAACCTCTTTTGACTGTGCAACCTGAGCGAATCCAGTAATAAGTGCTTGACCAAGTGCATTACGCTTAGTGTTTAACACAAGTGCTGCAATTTCAACACCTAGTAATGGTCTTCTCTTTCCAAACCATCCCGCCAAAAAACTATTATCCGTTACAAAGTCGACTTGCTTCGGTTTAGGAATTTGCGGATAACGTATGTAATAGCCTTTTGCTTTGGCTGTATCTTTTGTTATTTTGTGCATTCTTTGTGACTCGTCTAGAGCTTCAGTATAAAACTGAATAATATCATCTCGTTCGACCTGGGACAAGGCTAATCCGTAAATAGCTAAACTAAAATTAGCTACATTTAACATTAATTCAAGGTATATACGATCAGAAAAAAGCCTCGGTGCATCCAAATTAACATCTTGTTCCGTAAATCCTTGAGGAACTGGATAGTTTTCAGCGTTAAAAATTTCAGTTAACTTTTTTTGGTGTTTTTTTGATATTGCTAAGTATTGTTCAAGTATGGAACGGATATCTTCATCGGCAACATTTGTTAAAAAATGACGTAATCCACAATCCATCATGGTGTCATTTAGATACGATGTCCAAAGGGCTGAAATCTCTGCTGCAGTTAATTCCTCTTGATGGGTATCATTTTCCATAGATAAAACCTCCATTGTGCTATGATACTATTATTTACTTTACTCTATAGATTAATACCCTTTTCACCAAATTTTACAGAAAAATATAATATACTTGTTGTATAATGGCACTATTATAAATCAAAAGACAGCAACAAAAGAGGTGACAACATGAAAGGTCGAACGCATTTAACAGTGGGGCTAGGAATAGGTGCAGTGGCGTCCGTTAATCAATCGCTTGAAGTGATACCTGTCGTTTTAATTGCATCAGGTGTAGCTTCCCTTGCTCCAGATTTAGATGGCAATAATTTGTTAAATAGACGTGTAACTAAAACAGCTAAATTAATTAAAAAAATTGGCGTATTTGTCGCTGTGACAATGATGGTACTGTCTTTGGTTACATTCTTTGTAGATGTAGAATTCCTATCTTTCCTAGACGAAAGATGGTTTGAGCAACAACATAGGCTTCTACTTTTTGGATGGGGTGCGGTAATTTTAGGTTTATCCTTTAGGAGTCAAGAAACTTTAAAAAATATAATGATGAGTATCATAGGCTTATTCCTTCTTTATTATGCTGCAACGAATGAGTTGTGGTGGCTGGTGATGTTCGCCTTATACATTGGGGGAGTTGGCTGGTTTGCACACCGAGGACCAACTCACACTATTTGGGCATTGATTTACTGGTGGTATATGTCACATTTATTGGAAATTAACATTGAAGTAGACGGCCTGGCTCTTATTTCCACGATAGCTTATTTATCACATATTGTAGGAGATATGCTAACGAAAAATGGGGTTAAATTTTTATATCCATTTACTAAAAAAGTATTTCGAATCCGTATTTAAAGTCTGCATTCATGCTAAAAGTATAATACTCCATTAAAATTAAAAGAGCTGAAGAATTATTTCTCCAGCTCTAGTACCACAAGTTGATCTCCCTCGTCAAGTAAGGGTTTTTCCTTAAAAGTGACAAAGACCAGATTCCCGTTTTTACGTTTAATACATAACGGTATTCCTTTCGACTTCCGTTTTTCTTTCAGTAGAGTTTGTTTGCTATTAATTTCAATAGTATGAAAGGTATAACCAATGTTGACTTTTTTATTTAGCTCTGTAAATGTTGCACCTTCTTCAAATAACAAATTCGCTTTAAGAGCAGATGGGATTTCTCTATGTTCGACTTGACTCGTTCCAATTGGCAGGGAGAACGTGTTGTGATAACCGAATTCAGGGATGTAGGTTTGGCAAACAAGTGCATTATACGCTGCATCTCCCTTCATAGCTAAAATTGTGTCATAAGGGGTCATGTCTACTTCGAAATCACTATGCTCCGAGAGAATTTCTCCATGATAAGTAGGAATACCAAATTTTCTTGCCCGGTACAATTGATCATCGGATGTATCGGTAATCAAGACCGAAGCCCCCATATCTTTTAAATGCTGTGCAAAAGCAATCGAAAAACTACTAGCACCCACCATCACAACACCTGAAGAGTTGGTATTAGCCAAACCCAGCTTTCGAGCAATGGGACCGATAGAAAAACCATGAGCACAAACGGTAATAAAAACTAAAGCTAACGTAAGTGGTGTTAAAATGGAGGCATTTGGATAGCCATCTTCTATTAATAAACCGGCAAAATACCCTGAAACCGTCAATGCAACGACTCCCCTTGGCGCAATCCAACCTACAAGTGTTTTTTCTTGTAAAGTCAGTTCTGTTCCAATTGTTGATATCCAAATAGATAACGGTCGAACAAGGAAAAGCATAATGATAACAAATAAAATGATCGGCCAAGTGAAAATTTCCATAATCGTATCCCTTGTAAGTGATGCCGTCAATAAAATAAAGACGGTAGACGTAAGCATAACCGAAATATTTTCCATGAAATGACCAATACTTCCAATAGAATGGACATATTTCTTGGACCGAGCTAATGTTAGCCCCATGACGGTTACAGAAAGCATCCCCGTTTCATGCATGATGACTTCACCAGATGCAAAACAAATTAAGACAAAGCAAAAAATAATTGGGGACTTTAAGTATTCAGGGAATAATCCTTTACTAACTAAAAGACTAACGAGCATACCAATGGCATAGCCAACTAAAATTGCCAAAATGGAATCGACAAAAAATGGAATGAAATCACTAAGTTGAAACGGTTCCTCCGAGGTTATTTTGATAATCTCATAAGCAAATAAAGCTAGCAACGGACCAATTGGATCAACAATAATGCCTTCCCATTTCAATACCGAAGAAACTCGGGGGGTTAATTTTGCTTGCCTAAGTAGTGGAATAATGACTGTAGGACCGGTCACAACAAATAACCCACCAATGATAAAAGAAATCTCGAGACTAAGCCCAGCAATAAAATGTGCCGCTAATGAGCCTCCAATCCAAGCTATAAGGGCACCAAAGGTCACGATACGAAAGACGGACTTAGAGATACCTTTCAATTCACGGATATCAAGGCTTGTACTACCTTCAAATAAAATCAATGCAACGGCAAGGGAGATAATGGGACTATAAAGTTCTCCTAGTCCTTCCTGTGGATTGATTAAACCAAATATTGGACCAATCAAGAGTCCAGCAATCGTCATGATCACGATAGAAGGCCACTGAATCCTCCACGCTAACCATTGTGAAAACATACCAAGTGCAATGACGACAACAATACTAATCAACGTAAGTTCCTGTTGAATTTCCATCACCTTCTTTTTTGAATAGGAATAGTTTATCATTATCCTGTGCAATAGAAAAGTTTATAATCAAAATGATGTGATAAAAATGGGGTGTGGATTGTAATAATTGGGGAATGAAGGAAAACCTCTACTGATGAAAGTCTTCTTTATATTAAAAAATATATATTAGGAGGTGTTCCTCTTGGTAGATCAAAAGAAAAAGACCAGTGGTATTTCAATTATAATTGCAATCATAGCAGCTTTGAAGCCGGACAAATTGCTGGAAGTTATGGAATAAGCCTTATACCTAGTACATTGATAACTATCGCAATCGCCGTCATTTTTTGGTATGGATTTAACTTTTTCTTAAAACAAAATAAGGACAACCAGGAGTAGTTTTAGGCTACTCTTTTTTGTTATTATATATTACAAATTGTTATCGAAAAAAGTGAATTTGGCCTTCTATGATGAATTATTAAAAAAGGGGGGAGGGGACGATTTGAATAAATATCTAAAGATCATACTTGGAGTTCTGGGGGTCCTTTTGTTAGGAATAGGATTACTTGTAGTCACCTTATATATTAGAAATGAAGCCTGATAAAGATGAAGAAGAAAAGATATGGAGTCTAGCTGAAGCGTATTTAAAAGATAATTTTAATGATAACTTCGAGTTATATGATACTTTGTATGATAATATGGGGAACTTTGGATTTGAATATGCTGCTAAGGTTAGGGATAAGAAAACGAATACGCAATTTTTAGTTTATTATGATGATGAAACAAAACGAATGGTGGATACGTATATTGCAGATAAATGGGCAAAGGATTTAGAATCTGAAATACGTCCTTTTATTAAAGAGAATTTTGGAGAAACAACTAATATGTTCATTTTCTTTAATGATACAATTGGGCAAGAACTGGGTATTGATCCTATTAATCTTACAAGTTATAAAGAGTTTGATGTTAAACCTACCATCCGTATTACTGTTCCACGTAAAAATAGTGACGGTGATGAAAAACTTGTTGATGAATTCATATCTTTCTTAAGAAACGAAGATAAATTGCAACATGGTTCGGTTATTATAGAGTATATCGCTGAAAGTGGTGAAATTTTAGATAATGAATGGGGTAAGGATTTTTAAATAGTTAAGTCAGAAATGATCCATTGTTCTTAACGTAAAAATGAGTTAAAAAAAGTTATGCCAGTATACGAGGAGTTGATTTTTCGGTTACTCTATTGAAAGAAATACATCAAGCATCGATATTACTATTACTTGTATGTTCATTCTTATATTATAGACATCTTAAAAAAAATAAAGAGAGAAAGAAAACTCACTCCATTTGAATTTTCAATGTTTATCGTAACGCAACTTGCCTATCTTCTTTGGGCGGGCAGCTTCCTTCTTCTTCTTTTGGATAAAATTTAAATAGAGTTCCTTTTTAGCAAACTAATATGATTGGTTAGGGGGAATTATCATTAGAAAAATTATGCTTGTTTTAATGGTCATAACTATTTTCGTCTTATCTGCTTGTAGTGAAGAAAATTTAGTCCATTATTCTTCCAAAAAAGAAGCTTTTTTCGAAAAGAATAAAGAGGATTCGAATTACATAAAACTTTCTAACGGAGAATACGATATCTCTCTTGTAGAGGGGCATACGATAAGTGAAGACGTTCCAAACTATATATCGGGATAAAGGAAGTTAAAGAATAGATTAAAATAACTGAGGTATAAGGGGGAAGAAATATGAGGGTGTTACTTGAATTACTACGCATCATTATTATTTTGGGGCTTTTCGGTGGAATAGGATGGCTGCTTATAGAAAATATTTATACTGTCAATGAAGCAACTGAAAATTATTCTTGGCTAGGAGCAATAGCCATTTTATTATTACTGTTTGTATTGTACAGAAATAAGTTTCAATTCTCTGGTTGGTATAAAGGAAAAGGCAGAGTAAAACTTCCAAGGCATATTTCTTTCATATTAATTTCGACTTCTATATTACTAATCGTATCACCATTTGTATTGGGTTCTTTACAGGGGTAATGATTGGTTATTATTCAAGACAAACATTAAGGGTGCCTTCCAAGATAAGGAAGGCACCCTTAATCATCAATGTGGTATTTTAATGGAATAATGGAACTTTTTCCATTTCCATTCGTACGTAAAGTATAAAGACAAAATGGTAGGGAGTGTAGCAAGTGAAAAAGTATATTATTTTTGTAGTTAGTTTTTTATTGGTATTTTCATTAATCCAAGTTCTGTCAGGAATACTTCTTACATATACATATACTCCAGACATGATGGAGGCTTGGAATCTTAGTCCTAATCTAACTCAAGAAGTTGTTATTAAAGGTAGTCATCCTTCATTGTTATTAACATTATTAATTGGACTCATTTCTGTTACAATTGCATATTTTATCTCAAAAAAATATATAAATAAACATTAACAATTGAACGGAAGAAAGTGAATTGCTTAAAAAGGGAAATTAAAGTTTTTTACTTAAAATATTCCGTTCAAATAAACATCCAATTATGCTATCGTATATAGTAGAAAATGATTTTTGAACGTAAAACGATTTTTAAATAAGTTAGTGTAAATATGTCGTTATTGCGAATTTTGTTGATGTGTGTTTCTATTTGTAGAAAAATTTAATCTAGCAAAGGGAGGTATTAAAGTGTTTAGGCGTAGAAGGTTAAACACCAGAGGGAAGATTGTGGTTTTCATTCTATTAACCATTATGATTCTACTATTAACTGGGTTGGTTGGTAATGATAAAATGAATGCTGCAAAAGAAAATGACACGAATATAGAGAATTCACACGAAATGTTATCATTTTCTTCTGAGCCAGTATTAGCTTTTTCCGATTCTACATTAAGTCAATCTATCATTGATAGGGAAAATAAAAAAAGAGAATCAGCCCGAAAAAAAGAGGTCGAGAAGCAAAATAAGATAGATCAACAAGAAAAAGCCATCTATCTAACATTTGATGATGGGCCATCAGATATTTCAGGCCAATTACTTGATGTCTTAGACAAATATCAGATGAAGGCAACCTTTTTCATGGTGGGTCTAAAGATAAAAGAACATCCTGAAGTTGTAAAGCGAATGCATAAAGAGGGATTTGGACTTGGACTACATAGTATTACTCATGATGTAGGTAAAGTTTATAGTAGTAAATCCTCTCCGTCAGAAGAAATGATAGAGAATCGGGAGATATTGGAAAACATAATAGGTGTACGTTCTAACATTGTCCGTTTACCCTATGGAAGTATTCCATATCTAACGGAAGCTATGCGCTATTTATTAGACCAAAATGATTTTAAGGTTTGGGATTGGAATGTAGATAGTCTAGACTGGAAATTTAAAAATGAACGATATGTTCAACATACAATCCAAGAAATAAAAAATATGGAGCAAGCAGGTGAAACTCCGGTAGTCCTTCTTCATGATAAACAAGAGACAATAAAACATTTACCCAAACTATTATCTTTTATTAAGAAACAAGGCTATCAAACGGAAATACTCACTAACGATATGGCACCATTAACATTTTCGTGTAACGGACGTTGTCATACCATACACTAATTCCAGTTTAGCAGCAGGAGGTAACTTTGGGTGAATAGATTAATAGTATTAACGATTGTTTTATTTTTCTCATTTTTTCTAACTGGATGTTCTTCCGATGAAAGACAGGCTACCAACATCCACAAAATAATGGAGGAATCTGCTGAGTTTGAAAAAGATTTCGCCGCTAATGAAAAAGAACTAAATGAAACTAGAAAAAATGCACAGTTGGTATACAATGATTTGATTAGTCTCGATATCAATGATAAGGACATCATTAAGCAAAAGATAGAAGAAGCCAATACATACATGAAAAAACAACAAGCGCTATTAGTGGAAGCGGAAGAAAACTTTCAAAAGGCTTATAAGGAGTCTGTAACCATTGAGGAAAATATTAAAAAGATCAAAGACGAGAAGCAAAGAAAACAAGCATCAAAGCTAATAACGATTATGAACGAACGGAAAAAATTGATGGATACCTTTTTTAAAGACTACCATGAAAATTTAGAAATACAGAACACATTATATGAATATATTGAAGATGAAAATTTTGATTTAAAAAAACTAGATGAGCAGATTAATGATATAAATGAACATAGTCAAGAAATGGGTGAGATTATACAACAATTTAATCAATATACCAAACAGTTTGTTCAAGCAAAAAACGACTATTATCAAATGAATTAATTAAGTTGTGGGTAAAATAAAAGGGGACTAGAAAATTGCTTACTAGTCCTCTTTTATTTTAAAGTTACAAATTGCTGCTCATACTTTGCTTTTTTTATGCATCTTATATTCAATTAGCATTTCACAAACAACAGCCAATATAATAACGAATAGTGCATATATTACAGAAGTTAATAGCCATATTAAACCGAAAAGGCCCAAAGCTCCAACCCAAAGAGCGCCGGAGAGCAAGCCTCTTTTTGCAGTTAGTTCAGGATCACTATATCTTTGATAATAATCTTCCATTATGATTCTTTGTTCTTCCACAACCCAAGGTTTATAGCGCTTTTTCTCCGTAAGAAGTAAGAATGCAAGGATAGCCAGTGCTGGGATAGCAAACGGAATTAATATGCCAAGTATTTCAACCCAAGTATTTCCATCTAGATAATATTGAGATGTAGAAATAGTAATACCAAATAAAATAGATCCAACCGCCAATGCGTAAATCAGTGCACGTATCCATGACATTGGGTAATTTCTTGCTGTTTCCTGAGTAAGTCCAAGGAAAACAAAAGCAGCTCCTGTTGGAACAACAAAAGGTAATAGGGCGGAGATTCCATAAAATATATTATTAGTGGAGAAGTAGGTGATAAGGCTTGTTATTAATCCAAATAAGAGAACACTTCCCGCAACTGTATAACCAATTGCATGTTTTACCCCCACTTTATTGCCTTGTTGTATATACATTTCCCCGATCAATTCATTTCGTTTCTGCTTGCTAATCTCATCGGCAATTGTTGTAATATCGCCTAGTTCAGCCACGGCCTTTGTGAAAGCGTCATTTGACTGCATGCCCTTTTCCTCAAGATTAGAAATTCTAGCATGTAAGTTAGAAGTAATCTCTTCTTTAAAATCTCTAAGCTCGGGCGTTTCTTCATATCCGTGGAATAGGTCATCTACATACTTCTTAATAGTTATATTCATTTTACTCCTCCTCCAATAACTGATTTAGTATTTGTTGAGTAAATTCCCAATCTACTTTATTTTGACGGTAACGGTTTTTTCCTTTGTCAGTGATTCTATAATATTTACGTCGCCCACCTTGTGTCTCATCTCCCCAATAGCCGATAATGCATTCTTCCTTTTCCAGTCTTTTATAACTTGAATAAAGAGTAGCTTCTTTTAACTGATAGAGCCCTCCCGTTTTTTCCAAAATAGTATTATATATTTCATACCCATAGCTATCGCTCTTCATTAAAATACCGAGGACAATTGTATCTGTATGACCACGAAGTAAATCAGCGGATACTTTTCCTTTCATCGTGATACCTCCACTCACAATACTGTTATAAATAAATTACTGTAAATATAAATTACTATATCTGTCATAGTAAGTCAAGATCTAGGACAGTATTTTATCTTACTTCCTATTTTTTTCAATTTGTTGTACCCTTTTTATACAGCAACCTATCGAACGAAAGTCCCTGTCCTTTATATTAGAAAATAAAATATTTAGCTACCTTGACAATAGAGCTGATTATTACGGACTTTAACATTTGCAGGGAAGAGACTGAATGATAGGATGTCATTTAATTATTTTGGATGGAAGGGAATGATTGCTTAGAATATTTTCGGATTTAAAGGTAAAGGCAATGCCAACAAGAAAATCCATTGAAGGATGACATAATCTGCTATTTTCCTGTCTAAATTAAGTATTATTTATTTTCTTTGAATGAAGAATACTAGCAACAGGAAGACAGAAGTCCGGATCATGGAGAGTTTTACAACAAGAGAAATAGTTGGAAAGAGGAATGAAATGAGTACAATTACGAAGCAAAAAAAGACCAATAAACTTAGAATGGTATTACGAGGATTATCAATTATTATCGGGGCATTTATAACTGCATATGGTTTAGAGGCAATATTAATTCCAAACAACGTATCAGATGGCGGTGTTACAGGTCTAAGTATCGTTGGTTCACAATTAATTGGATTACCTTTAGGGGTTCTAATTGCACTACTAAATATCCCATTTGTATTTTTAGGATATAAACAGATTGGGAAAAGTTTCGCTATTTATTCCGTTATAGGTATTGCTTCACTAGCATTTGGGACTAGCATTATGCACCATATACCAACCATTATTCAAGGAGATACGTTACTAGTAACCGTTATTGGTGGTATTATTATTGGTTTTGGTATGGGGTTGGCATTAAGAAATGGCGGAGCATTAGACGGTATTGATATGTTAGCCGTATTACTATCCCGGAAATTGCCTTTTGGAACGAGTGATTTAATTTTATTCTTAAACTTGTTTGTGTTTATTGTTGTTTCAACGGTCTTTGGTCTACAAGGAGCTTTCTTATCGGGAATCGCTTATTTTATTGCCTCAAAAGTAATTCATACCGTTGAAGAAGGTTTAAGTGGCTCGAAAACCTTTAAAATCATAACCAATCAACCTGAATTAATGGTAGAAACCATACGTGATCGCCTAGGTCGAAGCGCTACGTTTAATGAAGTTGAAGGCGGTTATTCAAATGAGAAATTCAAGGAAATAACTTGTGTTATTAACCGTTTAGAGGACAGTAAAATGAAAGAAATCATTTATGAAATTGACAAATTTGCTTTTGTTACGGTATATGATGTGGCAGAAGTTAAAGGTGGTAATTTTAAAAAGCACAATATTCATTAATTTGACTTATGAGGATTATTAAAAAATGACACATTCGATGAGACTATGTTTTCCAACTTTGAACTAGTAATTAAATACGTTTAAAGGGAGGAAACGGGATCGGCCTGTCCTTTTTTAATAATCTTCATCTCGTATTTACCCCTCCATATAACTAGCTTTTCACCTTCCTTATATAGTGCAAAAAAGTAACCCTTTCTAAAGAGAAAGGATTACTTAGGTATGTTTCTGATTTCAGTGCTGAATAGTTGCTATGATTAAGTTAATCCAATTAATTTCGATTGCTTTTTAAATCTTCTACTTCCTCTATGCTTAATTCCGTAACTTCAGCAATGTCTGCTAATGACATTCCTTTTAATAGCAGATGTTCAGCTACTTTGATTGCCTTTTCTTTGTTACCTTTCTCTATCCCTTTCTCTATTCCTCTTTCCATCCCTTTTTTTAAACCCCTAGCCTGAGCTTCATCGTAAAACCGCTTTAAGTCTTCTCCTAAGTTCGAAATCATTTGGTTAACCTCCTTTGGATTTGCTTGATCAATTGTTTGTTCCATTTTCCTATGCTGATCAACGGGGAAACGTTTCATAACAATCTGTTTAAACCAATTTTGAAATAATGTGAATTCCTTTTGCGTTAAGTTTTGTAATGCGCCAGTTAGCGCTTTTAGTTTTTTGTAAAGTTCGTTAGGATTCTTGTTTTTTTGATCCAAATAAAATATAGAAGAAATTAAATTAGATAACTCAAGTAATTCAATATCAGTATATCGATTCACGTCGAGTAGAATGTATTTAAAATTAAGTGTTTGGTCTCCAAACATAGTTGCTTTGCCGAGTGTTTGTTTGAACTCCAGTGGAACCGTCCAATTTCCCGCACCATTGTATAGTACAATTGGTACGATAACAGGAAGATGAAAATCCTTTTGTTTCACTTTACGGTCATCACTACTTTTTACAATTTCGCGCCAGACTTCAACCATGTAAAGTAATAAGCGATAGGGCATTTGATGATCTACGGTTGATTGTAATTCCATTAGCGTGTAAAAAATGACTTCTTGCTCTTTAAGTTTCATTTTATATACCAAATCAGCTTCTTTTTCCTGAAAATCTGGTAATATAAACGATTTGTCTATCAGTTCCGTATTTGCTTCATCAATTTGGTCTACCCAATCTTTGTCTACAAACGATTGGAGCAACTGGATAAATACTTGTTTTGTGGTTAATAAGTATTTATATCCGACATCATGTTCGTTATTAATCTTTCCCGATTTATTTACTTTTGACACACCAAATACCTCTTTTCTTTATTATATTCGATTAATCTGCAATTTCCATCATTATTGTTGAATTTTCAAAAATAAACAACTAGTTAAATTTGAAAATGGAGGATATGGTATTGGTCAGAAATGGAGTTTTACTTAAAGGAAAAAGGTATTTTGGTGAGGATAAATTGAACTGAAACGCAAATTTAGCATATATGGGCGACACAAGGGCAGTTTATTCTCCTAGTCTAAGTATAAACCATGTGGAGAGATACCTATCCTTGTGTCTCTTGTCCGCTTATTTCTCAGGTTTGATATAAGGAATCCTTTATAAAACTGGAAATTACTTTGCAGCAAAAAGTTCTACAAGACTTCCTTTTTCATAATTTGTCCTCCCTATACTTATACAACGAGTAAGTAATCATAAATGTATACACCTAAATAAAATTTTTTTCCCATCTATAGTAGAGTTTAACTTATAATAAATGAAGAAAATATTGAAACTTCAACGTGATTTTTTCGTAAGTATAAGTAGTTATACTTGATCACTCAGAATGGAGCGTTTTATGGACAAACTTGTTGAACTTGAAAATATTAGTAAAATCTATACGAATAAAAATGTTTTACGTAATATTTCATTATCGATAAATGAGAATCAAGCCATTGCAATTTTAGGTGGAAATGGGACGGGAAAAAGCACTTTACTACGGATCCTAGCGGGTATTGAACGACCAAGTTCTGGAAAGGTCCATTACCTTAACAAAAACATCAAAATCGGATATGTGCCCGAAAGATTTCCTAAAAATATTCGATTCACCCCAAGTGAATATTTACGTTACATGGGGGAGATGAGTGGAATCTCAAAGGATTACTTAACGAAAAGAATCAAGAACTTATTACACCGATTTCAGCTAGAAGGACTGGATAACCATCGAATCATGGAACTATCAAAAGGTAATATTCAAAAAGTTGGACTTATCCAGGCAATTATGCAGAAGCCCAACCTATTAATTTTGGATGAGCCATTATCCGGTCTTGATTTCGAATCGCAGGAAGAATTAGTGAAAATCATAGGGGAATTGAAAAGGCAAGGAACCACCGTATTGATAACGTATCATGAGTCTCATATTTTTGAGTCAATAGTAGATAACACTTTTTTATTACATAATGGAAGTATTTCAGTAACGGAATCTATTGAAAAACAATCTATAAAATTATTGGTAGTTCGAAATGTAGACAAATCATTTGTTAAAGAGTGGGGCGAGATACTTGAGTTGGAAGAAAAGGACCAACAATTATATCTTTATGTTCCAGTAAAAGAGAGCGATGTTATTTTATCTAGAGTTCTTCAATTAAATGGAAGTATTGAGGCGGTATCAACGGTAACATTAAATGATATGGAGAGATCGTTATGAAAGCATTAATAAAATATACTTTACACGATTATCTTCGTTCCCATAAGTATTTTCCACCTATTTCAACATTCATTATTTTGATTTTTGTCTATTATTCTTACACCCAAAATCCAGTAATTGATAGTTATGCTATATCGGCATTGATTGTATATATTATATCCGCCTGGTTATGTATGAGTGTTTTATCACTTGATTCACCTGTTCAAAGGCAAGTGATGATTCTTCATCTAGGTGGTAGGAATCGATATTATCTATCCAAATTAATTGCCGTTTGGATCATTTCTTTGATACTAATTCTCTATGCATTTATCTATCCAATTATTTTTGGTATGTTTGAGGAACCAGTAACTTTAAAAATTGGCCTAGTTTCCATTGTGAACCTTGTTTTTCTATCGATACTAGGAATAAGTGTTGCAAGTTTATTTAGTAAAGTGATAACGGAAAGCGCCGTTAATTCTTATGGGGGATTATCTCTTGCTATCGTCATATCTTTAGCAGCTTTAGGAATATATGATGCCCTTCCATTATATCTTAAGAACATAACTTGGATAATTCCCCCGGCAGCTAGTACACAACCTATATTATTTAATTGGAATGGTGAAAGTATCTTGGATCTTTCTTTATTTCCATTTTTATGGATTATCATTTATTCACTGCTTCTTTTATTTCTGTTCTTAACGTTAGCGAAGAGATTTCAAAAATGATTTGTAGCAGTGTATTAAACAAGAGAACATTAAATTTTGAAGAAATAAACCATTATAGATAGTTCAAGGAGATTAGTTATGGAAATATCATTGATTAGACACGGAAGGTCACAACTCAATGAAAATGACAAGGTGATTTGTTCAGAGTTTAAGAAATGGGTAGAAAAATATGATTCCAATGGTGTATTTAAAGAGTTAACCTATCCTCTTGAGACGAGAGAGAAAGTAGAAAACGCCAAAATAGTTGTGACAAGTAATTTAGAAAGGGCTGTTCAGTCAGCTAAACTACTAAAACCGGAAGTTCAAACAATCTCCGACTCCTTATTTCGAGAAGCAGAATTACCAATTGCATCCATAAAATATGTGAAATTAAGACCGAGCACTTGGACGTTTTTTTTAAGATTATTATGGTTTTGTGGTTATTCTAACGGATGCGAGTCTTTAAGAGATGCAAAGATAAGGGCGGTAAAGGCTTCAGAGCAATTAATTGAGTATGTAGAAAAATATAAATCGGTAGTATTAGTGGGACATGGCTTTTTTTATATGTTAATAGCAAAGGAATTACAGAAAAAGAGATGGGAAGGGAAAAGAAAGACAGGTGCAAACATTGGAATTGTACAACCTATTCCCTGATACATTGATGAATGATTATTGGTGACAAAGGTAATCTAAGTTACCTACCTTAAGGGGTTGAGTTTTTTGAGTAATGAAGGTACTTCAAAGTTTACAAAATGGCGGGAAAAATATGGGGTGTTAGTCATTGCGTTAAGTTGTTTGTTAAGTGCAATTACAAGTTGGGGTAAAAGTTGGATTCTTACAGGTATTTTAGTATTAGGTGTATTGGTTTTTGGAACGATAGGGATCTTTGATATAAAGAATGCTAGAGCGGAAGAAAAGTAAAAAGGAGCAGGCGTATGAAAAATTCATTAGAGATTGGGACTGATACATCTTTTGCTTTGAACTTTTTGATTTACATACAAAACATTTATCTAAATCAAGATCAAAATGAAGAAAAATTAAGGTTTCCTTATTTACCAATAACAGTGGTGTTTAAAGATGACTTTGAAATAAAGTTTAAAGAACTATGGAATGAAATATTTCAACGAATAGCCGAAGACAATAAAAACGGTGTCATTCCATTTTATCAAGATAAAGATTTGTATTATGAAAAGCTATTTGTGATTAATGAAAATAGTTCAAAGGCATTTAATCAAATATATAAAACATTCAACGTGTGGTGGCATAGCTTCGCAGGTCATATTTCAGTTGAAAAATCTGTCGATGAAATGGGGCAACAATTATATACAGAATTGGCCAATTTGCTCATTCAAAAAGGAGTAAAACCTCAAAGGCGATTGAATATTAGTTTAATTTATGATGATTGTCTATTGGCAGATTCCCAAATCACTTCTTATTTTTCTGTTATTCCGATTAGGGATTTTTTTGCTAAATACAAAGAATTGGTTTCAAAATTAGAAGCTTGTATGGATTAAGTTATACTAAAAGGTGTGGAGAAGAAAATGATGGATAGAAGAATAACAGAATTAGTTAATTTAACGAAAACGAAATTCGGCCTAGATAATTACTTCTTACAAAGTCATAGTCTCAGAAGAAATGTAAATATTTTTAATGAGACGATTTTTACATTATCGATGGAGTGGTTCCCAAACCATGTCATTGTACCTGAAGATGATGATTCCAATCCAGAAGGTACAGCGGTAATCGATGTAGATGTAACTACTCGAAAATACGAAAGTGTTATTTTTGTCATGGATAAGACGTATGCAAATAATGGGGTTACATTCGCAGGCTTGGATAGAAACGACATGATAAAATGGATTGAGCGGGAAACCGGATTAACCTATGGTAAACAATTTCAGTTATATAAAGAAGAGGAAGGCAGACTTCTTTTTAATGAATGTATTGACGGTATCGCAGTTTCTCCTTCAGGGTCCATTGAAATCAAATTAGATAATGAAGGTAGGTTAACTTTTTTCTCTGTACTTGGTCAATTTTCTACTAAAGAACTGGTAAAGGATGAAAAATATACACTTACTTTTGAAAGTGTAGAACATCTGGCAAAGGAACAGCTGAAATTGATTGAATTTCCTTCATTTGAACAGGAGAAATTATTTCCTATTTATGCCGTTGAAGAGTTCTATGTTACGAATGAGAATAAATCTTTAATCCCCTTTGAATTTATTGAAGATGTTAGGTCATATCAAAAAATAGGAGAAACCATTCATTGGGATGAACCGATTGATAAACCTTTTGATCGGAAAGAGGTTAATTGGTTGGAGGAAGTCACGGTAGATCAAGCCTTTACCTTGGAGCCGTCTCCTGATTCTTTCCCAATTACAAAGGTAGAAAAAGAGAAATGCCTATTAACAGTACGGGAATTATTGCGACAAGACTATCCAAAAGACACAGGAAAATGGATGTTTAAAACACTTCATCGTGAAAACGGATATATAAACGCCATATTAAGAATGAGCAATCAGACTAACCGTGTGTTTCAAAGAAAACTTGTCATCATCATTGATCCAAAATCATTCCAAGCAGTAAATTATGTGGATAACAAACCGATGTTGGAGATGTTTGATCATTTTTCCCCACCAGATGAGGTTACTATAACAAGGGAAGAATCGTATGAGAAAATAAAAGATAAATTCGACATAAATCCCTATTATGTTTATGACTTTGAACGCAAGCAGTATGTTCTTTGCGGAAAGATTGACTGTGAATATGGAGTGAATGGATCAAACGGAGAAATTGTTGCATTAGATGATTTGTAGTAAAAAAGGCTAATAAAAATAAAATAATTAAGTATTATCAATTACGCATGCAGAGTGGATGAATTTGCATGATGAACGAAATCAATCCAAATAAAGATAAAGAGTGCTTCTTGTTGAAATTAATGTTACAGTTGGAGAGAATATTTTAAAAGTGAGTAGGTGAACAACATGATTGAAGTAAAGACATCTCCGCTAAGTGATGGAGAATTTAATAGAGGGGTATTTGCTACATGTGATTTCAAAAAAGGAGAGCTATTACATGAAGCACCTGTTATCGCTTATCCAAACGATCAGCATCAACACATTGAGAAAACGTTGCTAGCTGATTACGCCTTTGAGTATGGGATCAATCACACTGCTATCCTTCTTGGTTATGGAATGTTGTTTAACCATTCTTATGAACCAAATGCAACTTATGAGATTAACTTTGACAACCACACATTTAATTTTTATGCTTACACAGATATAAAAGCAGGGGACGAGATTCTAATCAATTATAACGGTGAAGTTGATAACAATGATCCACTTTGGTTTAATCAAGACTAAAAAGGTTTATATAAGTTGTTGCTTTATAATAAAAAGTATCCAATTTTGATGGTAGTTACTGTTGAGGAAAAATTTCAAAAAATGCATATTAGCCAATGATTAGTATAAAGAGGTTGGGACAAAAATGTTTATCAAAAGGGAAATCCGAACTTTGCAGAAGTTTGGAGTGGATAAACTGCTCCGGAAATTCTGCGGGATTGTTCGTCTTTTGAGTTAAACATTTCGTTATGTTCCAACCTCTTTTTGGTCTCTAGTATTTCTAATCTTGAATGGTCATTCATTAGACAAATGGGTGAATGTTCTCTAAGATTTCTGGGTTTAATATTACGCATAGATAGAGAGGGCGTTTTATCAGCACCCGGGCGTGAGATATCAGTAAAAGAAAGTTGAAGCTATATCAGCACATGGCATGGGATATCAGCAAAAATTGGAGCTATATCAGCGCTCGGGCGTGAGATATCAGTAAAAGTTGAAGCCATATCAGCACATGGCA
>NZ_JBHTKV010000015.1:34229-81776 GCF_042678465.1 Oceanobacillus caeni
GCATGGGATATCAGCAAAAGTTGGAGCTATATCAGTATTCGGTAGAGATATCAGTAAAAGTAGGAGCTATATCAGCACATGGCATGGGATATCAGCAAAAGTTGGAGCTATATCAGTATTCGGTAGAGATATCAGTAAAAGTAGGAGCTATATCAGCACGGGCGTGAGATATCAGTAAAAGTAGGAGCTATATCAGCACACGGCGTGAGATATCAGTAAAATTTGATACTATATCAGCACACGGCGAGGGATATCAGCAAAAGCTGGTATTATATCAGCACTCGACGTTTATATTAGAGGCCAGACGCAAGTTCTCATCATATTTAAACAAAAAATAAGACTGATCATGGATACAGCCTTATTCTTTGTCGGTTGCTAATTTATTTCTATTTTTAGTTCCTGGTGGTTGTTCTAACCAATTGTTTGCAATCATGATGTCGGCTCCACTTTTGGCAAAGCGAGACACTTCTAGGGACAAACGTTCATAGTTTACCACTAAGTCACTGCGTTGGCTTTTGGCTGTAGAAGTGACGTAATTTCCTATTCCGGAAGACATGAGAAGAGACATTTGAAACATCGTTAATCTGTCTGAGAATGTTTGCGTTGTTGAGTCGCTGATTCCTACATCAGGTACCTGTGCTGCTTCAATATCGTCCTTCATTAATGTATCTACAAAAATCTTAATGTGTTTTTTCGAAATATCTCTTCCTCGTATCATAAAATCCTGTACTTCTTTTAATGGCGACGTTTGAGCAAAAGAAAGGCATAGTTTCATACCTACGGAGTTAGTTGTAACATTTTGATACAAATAAGTAATTTCAACAGCATTTAGAGGCCTTTTTTCACTAAAAGGATTTAACCCACTAAAATACTTCTTACTATCGATGTAGTCAACTTCTTTTGGAACTTGAATATACGGATGTCTAGCATTTAATCCTTTTAAAAGACTAGTATCAATCGATTGTTCGAAGAGAGTAGTGATTTCTGATAATGCCTTTATAAAATAATTACGTATGTCCTTTCTATAACTCAAGGAAATAAAATCACTATAAGCCTTCATGCCCACTTTTGCCATATGGTTCACGTAGCTTAAACAAAATAAACCAGTATAGAGCCAAGGAGCATCCATGTTAACGTCCTTTTCTTCGGTAAAACCATTAGGAAGAGCATATTCTTCTTTATTAAAAATGGTAACTAGCTGTTTTAAATGACTCGATGATATATCATAAGCATATTGAACAACAGGTTTTATATCTGGATCTTCTATATGCTTTAGCATAAATCCTAAAATACATTTTTCCATGCTATCATTCATGTACCCAGTCCAAAGTGAAGCAATTTCGGCAGAGGTTAGCTTTGCATTCATTTCACCATTCATTTAAATCCTCCTGTAAGCGTTAGGATATGTTTACTATCTACTATAATGAAGTAAATTATGAGTGTATTTTTACGAAACACTTATTTTCCCATTCGATAATTAGACAATGCCTCCATTACTTCCGATTGTCTCCGTTTCGCCAAATTAATATTGGCACCGTACACACTAGGTGATTGTGGTAAACCTGCCAAGAAAGTTGCTTCATCATAATCAAGTTCAACAGGTAATTTACCAAAATAGTAGGTACTTGCTTCTTTTATTCCGTAATTACCTTCTCCATAATAGATGATATTAACGTATAGTTCTAAAATATCATCCTTGCTATAGATTCTTTCTAGGTCAAAAGCAACAAAAAGTTCCGCTACTTTACGGATAAAATGTTGTTCATTACTAAAGTAAAGATTCTTAGCAACTTGCTGTGTTAATGAGCTACCACCCTCTTTAATTTCCTTTGCTTTTAAATTGACAAGGGCTGCGCGAACGAGTGAAATAAAATCAAAGGCACCATGTTCATAGAAACGATGATCCTCTACAGCGACAACCGCATCTGTGAAATCAGGAGAAATTTCACCCAATGGTACAAAGCTGTCAACTTTTTTAACCGATTCTACTTTTTCTGAGATAGGTATTTCGGAAATAGCTTCTTTGTATTGAAAGTAACCTATTAAACCGATTGCTATTACAAAAAGAATGACAAGGGCGATTCCTAGTTTGAATAGTTTTTTTATCCATTTCACTATCATTACCTCAACTTATTTTGATATATAATTTTAGTATAACCAACGTTCTGAAACTTGATAAATGATACGGTCGGAATGACTTAACTTATTCTCTAACAAAAAGTAGTGAAGATTGTAAACTCTTATAATAACATTGTTTTTGGTAAACTTAACTAATGGAGTTGAATGTCGAAACAAAGGAGTGAACGATAAATGAATCATATCAATTGGATGGAAGAAGTGCTGAAAAGAAAAGAAGATTTTATAAAGGATTTACAAGGACTTTTACGAATCAAAAGTGTGTTGAATGAAAACGATAAAAACCCTGAAGCACCTTTAGGGCAAGGGATTAAGGATGCTTTGGAATATATGCTGAATATGGGGAATAAAGATGGATTTATCACAAAGAATGTTGGCAATTTGGCAGGTCATCTTGAAATGGGACAAGGAGATAAACTTATTGGTATTTTAGGGCATGTTGATGTGGTACCAGAAGGAGATGGCTGGAGTGTCGATCCGTATGGTGCAGTGATAAAAGATGGAAAGATTTATGCGCGAGGCTCTAGTGATGATAAAGGACCAACGATTGCAGCATATTATGGAATGAAAATTGTAAAAGAATTAGGTCTGCCACTGGACAAAAGAGTTCGTTTAATTGTTGGAACAGATGAGGAAAGTGACTGGAGATGTGTGGAACATTATTTTGCAGAAGAAGAAATGCCAGATATGGGCTTTGTGCCTGATGCGGATTTTCCTATCATATTTGCGGAAAAGGGAATTTCTGATTATGACATTGTCCAAGATATCGGTACTAGTACTCCAAATGCCGACTTTAAATTGCTATCATTTCAATCCGGCCGTAGATACAATATGGTGCCAGATTTTGCAGAGGTTCATGTACAAATGAACTCTGATTTAGGAAAAATCGATCAGGAATATCGAAACTATCTCAGGGAGTGGGAGTTAGAAGGAGACGTTTCTGCAAATGGGAATGAACTCACTTTGACATTAGTTGGTAAAAGTGCGCATGGTGCTGAACCACGAAATGGGAAAAATGCTGGTATTTTCTTGGCTAAATTTTTACGAAGCTTAGGATTGGACGCACAAGGGAAAAAGTTTGTAGAAACTATTTCTTCCTTCTTTAATCAATCGCGTGGGGAAGTTTTTGGCATTTCTTATCAAGATGAAGAATCGGGAGAGTTAACCATCAATGTTGGAATCATGAATTATACAAAAGAAAAGGGCGGCCATATTGGATTAAATATGCGCTATCCTGTAACATTTGATATAGAAAAAGGAAAAGCGAAAATAGAAGAAACCTTAAAGAAAAATGAACTAAAAATGGAAAACTTTACAGATTCTAAGCCAACTTATGTGAAGAAGGATGATCCACTTATTCAAACATTACAGAGGGTATACGAGGAACAAACAGGGGAAAAAGCAGAACTTCTTGCTATTGGTGGAGGAACTTATTCACGTGCCTTGGATCATGGTGTTGCCTTTGGTGCATTATTTCCTGGACGTGAAGATGTGATGCACCAAAAAGATGAATACGCCATCGTGGATGATTTATTAAAAGCAACAGCTATTTATGCACAGGCTATTTATGAACTGGCAAAGGTATAAAACGAAAGGAGAGGAAAAAATGAAATACGCAGATACATGGGATTTGGAAAGTATTTTTCCTGGTGGTACGAAATCAGAAGAATTGCAGAAAAAAATAAAATCGGTTGAAACAGATATTCAAGCTTATCAAACGTTATTAAGGGATTGGGATTTTCAAGAAGATCCGTCCGTTACAACCTTTAAAAATATTTTAAATAAACGTGAAAAGATTGCTAAGGGATTAGGTCAATCTTCTACCTTTGTACAAATGACACATGACGCATACATGGATGATGAACATGCTAATGTGGTAATGGGACAAATCATGGATTTGTTTAGTGAAGTGCAAAAGTTATCAACAACCTTTACTAAAAAACTGGTAAACATTTCAGATGAGGATTGGCAGAAGCTTTTGAATGATAAAGAGTTAAAGGAAATATCCTTTACCTTAAATGAAATGCGTGATGAAGGAAAACGCCTTTTATCAGAAGAAGAGGAAAAAATTATTGCTGAATTAAATAAAGATGGTTTAGCAGCTTGGAGTCGTCTTTATGATACGGCCGTGTCTATTATGACAATTCCCTATAAAGATGAAGATGGAAAAGTAACGGAATTATCTGTTGGACAAGCTATGAATCGAATGTATGCAGATCCCGATCCTCAAGTAAGAAAGCAGATTTTCGAGGAATGGGAACTTGCTTGGACGAAGTATGCTCCAATTTTTGCGGATACGATTAATCATTTGGATGGTTATCGAATAACGTTACAAAAAGCACATGGGCGAAAGGATCATCTAGAGGAGCCATTAGAGTATAATCGGATGTCTAAAGAAACCTTAGACGCGATGTGGTCTGCTGTTGCTAATAATAAACAACCGTTCCTCGACTTTTTAAACCAAAAGGCAACTCTGTTCGGGATGGACAAATTAGGATGGCAGGATGTGGATGCACCGGTTACGCTTGAAGATGCGAAACCAACTCGTTTTACGTATGATGAGGCATGTGAGTTTGTTATTACTAACTTTGCATCCTTTGGTCCTAAGCTATCTCGTTTTGCGAAACATGCTTTAGAAAGCCGTTGGGTAGAAGCAGAGGATAGGCCAAATAAACGTCCTGGAGGTTATTGCACGAGTCTTCCAGAGTTTGAAGAGTCTCGGATTTTTATGACATTCTCAGGGACTCCAGCAGATACGAGCACCCTTGCTCATGAATTAGGACATGCCTTCCACAGTGATGTCATGAAGGATATTCCAAGTTTAAATCGTCAATATGCGATGAATGTGGCAGAAACGGCAAGTACATTTGCGGAAACCATCATTGGGAATGCGACGATAAAGAATGCCAAAAATGATGTAGAAAAGATTTCCCTGTTAAATTCTAAGTTAGAAAATGCTACGGCAATGTTTTTGAATATCCATGCTAGGTTCCTGTTTGAAAATGCGTTCTATGAGGAGCGCTCCAAAGGAATTGTTTCTGAAAAAAGACTAAATGAATTAATGGTTCAAGCACAAAAAGAAGCGTATGGTGATCGTTTATCAAGTTATCATCCCCATTTTTGGTGTAGTAAGCTTCACTTCTTTATTGATGACGTACCTTTTTACAATTTTCCGTATACATTTGGTTATCTATTTAGTTTGGGAATTTATGCGAAATACTTAGAACAACCAGAAGGATTTGAGGATAAATATATCGCCTTATTAAGGGATACAGGATCGATGAAGGTGGAAGATTTGGCGGAAAAACATTTGGGTGTTGACCTAACCAAACGGGATTTCTGGGAAGCAGGAATTCAGCTAGCAGCAAAAGATGTTGAGGAATTTATTGAATTGACAAATGAAGTAAAAAATAAGTAGAGGATTAAGGTGCTACTCCCGTTGCAGAGCACCTTAATTTGAGTAACATATAGAAGGCAAGCAGCGGGTAGACAATTTAGGGAATCTATTTGGTAACTTAGATTGTATAAGAAGAGGGTATTTACAAAACTAGAATAAACGTTTACTATGAAACATGCATTTAAAGAATTAAACATGTAGGTAAGGAGATTAAACATGGAATTTATTGAACTACTAAAAGCCATCATACTTGGGTTGGTGGAAGGATTAACAGAATTTGCCCCAGTGTCCTCTACCGGTCATATGATTTTAGTGGATGATATGTGGTTAAAGTCTACCGATTTTTTAGGGAAATATGCAGCTAATACATTTAAAATTGTTATCCAGCTCGGTTCCATTTTAGCCGTGGTGGTTGTATTTAAAGATAGATTTATTGATTTACTTGGACTCAATCGGGTTTTTAATAAAAAAGAACAGGCTAAAAGTGGTCCACATTTAAAACTTACACACATTATAGTTGGTTTGTTACCTGCAGGAATTTTTGGATTACTATTTGAAGATTACATTGATGAGTATTTATTTACGACGAAAACGGTTTTAGTTGGTTTACTTATCGGTGCGATTTTTATGATTGTAGCGGATTTATTTCGTTCTAAAAATCCAAAGGTCGTTTCCGTCGATCAAATTAGTTATAAACAAGCCTTTTCAGTAGGGTTGATTCAATGTTTATCATTGTGGCCTGGATTTTCTAGATCAGGTGCAACGATTTCTGGTGGGGTATTATTAGGTATGAATCACCGTACGGCATCTGATTTTACTTTTATTATGGCTGTTCCGATTATGGCTGGAGCAAGTTTCTTGTCATTATTAAAAAACTGGGAATACTTTACACTGGAGGCATTACCATTTTTCATCGTTGGGTTTATTAGTGCATTTGTGTTCGCCTTAGTATCCATTCGCTTTTTCTTAAAATTAATTAATAAAGTTAAATTAGTTCCGTTTGCGATTTATCGAATTATTTTAGTAATTGTTATTTACTTTTTATATTTCTAATAGACTGACCCTGATTTCGTTCATCATTTTTGTGCGGAGTTAGGGTCTGTTTTGTGTAGTAATATAATGGAATAAACGCTGTATTACGTTTTCCATCAAAGGGTAGAAGTTCAAATAATAAGGAGCAACGTATTCGTTGCTCCTATTTGTTTTTCTAATAAGACTTACATTTTAATCGCAACTTTTCTCGTCAATAAACGAATGATCCAGACGGTGAAAACAATTAATAACAATAATCCTAGGACGGTCACCCCTTGTGGAAGAGAGTCCAACGTTGAAAAACGATCAGACAAAGGTAAACCTAGTGAAATTCTAAGGAAATAATCTTTTAACAAGTTAATCATAATAGCTACTAGAATAAACAGTAGACCAGTAACGGTACCAAATCGGTAGAAACTTGCACTAATGAACCAACCAATTAGGTAAAAGATAAAGAGTTGCAAACTGAAAACACCTATAGCCAAAATCCAGTTACTTCCGGGATCTACATATGGGGTTAAAATAACAGACAGCACCAAATCCCCAATAATATTACCATCTACATCCGATACAACTTCATTAATAATATCTATTCCACGGAAGTTTATGTTTAGTAAAGTCGTTACAATAAACTGTTCAACTATAGATATAATTGCTGTGATAATCGGAATTGCAAGAGATAATCCAACGGAAGCGAGAAGCGCCCCTTTAAAATAATCCTTTCTAGTAACCCCGTTTTCTACATAATAAGGAAGAAAGTATATGGCTAGCAGTCCAATGATAATCATAAAAATATTAGAAGCAATTAACACGGATGCATAATAGCCGTCCGCTTCAGTTCCCCGGACAAGATTAATTACGATTTTAACAATGTTAATGATAAACATGACACCTAAAAATCCGAATGTCCATATCATTTGCGCCCAAAACATGTCACGTGCCACTTTAGGAAAGTTTTTCATCGATGTTTTCCTCCTCTGTTAAATGAATGAACAAATCTTGCAGGGATATTGGTCCAACTTCAAGACCTTGTTCCATTGCCATTTTTCTCTCCTGGTTAGTTAGTTCACCATATATCATGACGGACTTTGTATGACCTAATTGTTCTTCGTTAAGTTGCATTTTCGATTGGACAAATGTCTCCACTAAATCCCTATCTCCGGTAATCGTAGCCCCTTTTGAAAGGAGTGAGTCATAATCCTCTTGTAATAAAATTTTTCCTTTGTTTATGAAAATCACTTCATCAAATAAGTAATCCATTTCAGAGACAAGGTGTGTAGATAGGATAATAATTCTTGGATGATTTTCCTGGTCTTTTAATAATTCCTTATAAAAGATATCTCTTGCCGGAGCATCCATACCAAGGTAGACTTCATCAAATATCGTTATTGGAGTTCTACTTGCTAACCCGACGACGACATTAACAGCAGATTGCATACCTTTGGAAAACTTGTTAATAGGCTTTTTCGTATCAAGTTTAAATTGTTGGATTAAATACTCTGCATATTGCATATCAAAATTAGGTCGGTATCGCTGTATACCTTGTAACAACTCTTTTATATTGTCTGATTCATCTTTATAATCCTTATCATAAAGAAAGGCAACATGCTGCATGATTTTGGCATTTTCAAAAGGAACTTCCCCATTGATTGTAACCGATCCCGATGTTGGTTCACGAAAGGAAGCAATAATAGATAGAAGAGATGTTTTACCTGCACCATTTCGACCAAGTAATCCGTATAATTTCTTTTCATTTATTTCAAATGTTATATCCTCCAATGCCTTATGATTTTCAAAATGTAAACTTAATTGATCCACTTTTATATTCATTCCGCCTCACGCTCCTTTACATTTTTTATAAATTGAATGATTTCATTTTCTGTGATTTCCAATTTATTCGCTTCATGAACTAACTTCACCACATAATCTTCCATAAAAGATTCTTTTCGTTTTTGGATAAGCATTTCTCTCGCTCCTTCTGCTACAAACATACCGATTCCTCTCTTTTTATAAAGAATACCTTCATCAACTAACTGGTTCACACCTTTTGATACGGTAACGTGGTTAATTTTGTAAAAGTTAACGAGTTGATTGGTTGAAGGTGCTTGTTCTCCTTCTTTTAGTTGATGTTTCAGAATTTGATCTTCAATTTGTTCACGCACTTGTAAATAAATTGGTTTGTCTTGATTAAACGTTTTTCTCAAGATTATCGCCTACTATTCCTTCTTATTGTTTACGATAATATGGTTATATAGTTATGTATATAACTATATCGGTATTTATTTCCCTGGTCAAGAATAATTTGTACGTCAATTAAATTGGTTAGGCTTATCCAGTTTCGTAAGCAGCTACAGAATAAGAAAAGTCTTTGAGCTCTCCACTACGAATATTTGAGTTGGGGATCGAAAGAATACTCCCACCTCAAGCTTCTGAGGAAACAAAGAAGGTAGGTAGGAGTCTTATTGCCTGTAAAGGTCCGATAACCATCAGTGGGAGTGAAGGAATAAATCCCCACTAATGGAAATCTTCTTTTATGAGCATATATGTTGAATTAAGTATTTATGAAATGATAATATGTTAATTAAAGATAACGAAAGCGTATCTGATTATAGGTAGGATGGTGTAAATATGGGATTTTTAGATAAATTTCTCAGAAAAAATGATAAGGAGATGGAAAATATGTCAAATGTTAAGTTAGCAGTAGTATTTTATTCAATGGGTGGAACAAACTTTCAAATGGCGAAATGGGCTAAAGAGGAAGCAGAAGCAACAGGTGCAGAAGTTCGTTTATTAAAAGTTGAAGAGTTAGCACCAGATTCTGTAGTGGAAGCAAATGAAGGTTGGAAAGCTACAGTAGAAGCTACAAAAGATGTGCCAGTAGCAACTTCAGAAGACTTGGAATGGGCAGATGCAATCATCTTTAGTGTACCTACACGATTTGGAAATATGGCATCTCAAATGAAACAATTCATTGATCTTCAAGGCGGACTTTGGGCAAACGGGAAGACAGTAAATAAAGTGGTAAGTGCGATGACTTCTGCACAGAACCCACATGGTGGTCAAGAAGCAACCTTGCTATCTCTTTACACTTCTATGATGCATTGGGGAGCTATTATAGCGACACCTGGATATACAGATCCTGTATTGTTTGGTGCTGGTGGTAATCCATACGGAACAAGCGTAACAGTCGATCAAGATGGTAAAATGGTGGAAGATGTAGAAGCTGCTGTTAAACATCAAGCGAAGCGTACGGTAACTATTGCAGAATGGGTTAAAAAAGGAAATCAATAAAGAATAAAAAAAGGTGTTAGCTGATATAAAAGCTAATACCTTTTTTTATTCCAATGTCGACATTTCCCGGGAAATGTCGACAATATTTTTCATGATACAATAGGCTATGCGTTTAATCTAATAATGCCCGTATTTCTTTTTTCTCCATAAAAAATAGGGGATAAGACTTAATAAAATACCCAATATTATAGCAATAGTGCCTATAAGGACAGTATCCGTCATCATTATTTCCACGATATCCCAAAAGGTTATGTCTTTAACGAAAACTTGGTACGGGTTATCCACGTTATAAATGATTGGTATAGAATCTGTATATCTGTTATAAGTGGGCCAAGTAACTCCCTTAGCGATAAATATGCTTTCATCCTGATTAGCTGGTCGATACATTAACGAAATGTAATATTCATGGTCTCCATGTAAAGACGAATTTAAATCAACATCTTTATCCAATATAAGTGCATTAGCTTCTGCATGATTGTCTCCGAAAAATCTTTCGTAGCCATTTTCCAATGCATCTTTTCCTTCAGTAAAGGAGAAGTAAAACAAAGTTGCAACGATTCCTCCAAATATAACAAAGGTTATTATAAAATTTCCAACCTTTTCTAAGTGTAATACTTTAGCTATTATCCCGAATCCTTCTCGAATGGGCTTAATTTTCATCATCCAATATAGAATATAGCCAGCTGGATAAAGGCTAAAGATCATTAATAAAATGTAAAATATATGAATCTCTTCTTTTAAATGGCTTTCTAAATAAAACTCCCCATCCGCTTCAAAGCCAGCAATGGAATCGCCAACCTCTGCTCTTTCAAAAAAATCCTGACTTACTCTTATCATGGAGGAATTGTATTTTGTGGGAACATGGCTTTCAGGGATTGCTTCTATTTGAATGGAAAATTCTGGCCCCTCTAAAAGATTAACTACTGCAAATTTTCGTATGACCTTCATTTCAACGATGTTGTTATTTGCTTCTTCCATGAATTCCTTATGTTCTAACCAGTTTCCGTAAATCGTAATTAATAAGAATATAAATGCGAGAAAGGCAAATAACCTTGACCATATAAACCCCTTTTTGTTGTTCTTCATATTTGTCTCCTTTAACTATTAAATTCTCTTATATGTATATTACTTATTTTATAACTATTGTAAATAGTATTCCAAAAAGTATTATAATAGGTACAATATGGAAAATAGGAAGTGAAACGTTTGAAGATCATCGATGCTCATATTCACTTAGATTTCTATAATCAATATGAAATAAATCAAATACTTAATCTAGAGTTTTTAGAGGCATTGGTATCCGTATCTACTAATCTTAACTCATGTAAGAAAAATCTCCAGTTATCTTTGAATAATCGGAAAGTGAAAGCTGCATTTGGGTTTCATCCAGAGCAACGGCCACCAAATGAGCAAGAATTGGAGAGCTTAATTAAATGGATGAAGAAGCATAAAGATGTAATGATTGCAATTGGTGAGGTAGGCCTGCCATATTACTTGAGTAAGGAAGGAAAAGTTTCCGAAAAAGAATTTCAGTTATATGCTGAATTGCTTGAAGTATTTGTTAAACTGGCAAAAGAGTGGGATAAGCCAATGGTTATACATGCTGTTTACGACGACGCTCCGATTGTTTGTGATCTTTTAGAGAAGTATTCTGTAACCAAAGCACATTTTCATTGGTTTAAAGGGGATGAAGCTACTATTGCTAGAATGATTGAAAATGGCTACTATATCTCCGTTACTCCAGAGGTCGTATATAAAGAAAAAATTCAGAGGCTAGTTCAAATTTATCCCATTGATCAAATGATGGTGGAGACAGATGGTCCTTGGAAATTCGAAGGCCCATTCGTAGATAAGAAAACAGAGCCAACTATGATCAAACAATCTATATCCACTATAGCAAGATTAAAAAGTCTTTCAGAAATAGAAGTTGCAGAAAAAGTATTAAATAACACAAAGCAATATTATGGATTCTAAGGGGGAAGCATGTTGAAGCCAATCTTTTCAATCATTTTTATATCCTTTTTATCATTAATGGGATGCAGCTCACAACATGATGAGACGATGACTTTATTAGATGAAAAAGTTGTAGAAGTTAAGGTCTCAGAATCAAAAGGGTTAGGTGGTATGAACGAGGATATTATATATTCGTTTAAGGATCAAAAATCTTTGAATATCTTTGAAACGGCTATTCGAACTGCAGTAGAGCAGCCGGGAGAGAAGGTTGTTTCTGAACCTGAGTATGATGTAATGGTTGAATATAAGTCATCTAACGGTGAATTCCCAACTCATGGTTTGCATTTATGGTTAGGAAAGGAAGATGAAGTAAGCACGTTCGTTTACATAGCAGATGATGTTGTGTATCATACTTCTCCTAAGATGACGAATAAGTTTAGAATGTTGTTAGTGGAGAGTGAATAAAGAATTATATGAATGGGATGAATGAAATGAGCAAAAACAAAGAGATAGTTGTAAGGTTTCATTTTGGTTTTCTGATTAGGCTTGCCTTCCATTGGAATTTAAAACATATTAATCAAGATTAATACTGGGAAGTTAGATAAGGGAGGATATGATTGTTTAAAATAATCATTTGCACCTTAAAAAGAGATGATCGGAAGTGATGTGCATGATGGATACTTTACTAGTCATCCATATTCTAACTGGTATTCTTTGTTTAATAACGGGTGTATTCGCCATGATTGCTAAAAAAAGAAGAGGAAAACATACGAGATTTGGACAAATTTATCATTTGTCCTACATCGGTGTATTTTTAACAGCTATTTTCATGTCTATAATAAACTGGGAAGAGAGCCAGTATCTATTCTACATTGCTTTGTTTTCTTATAGTTTAGCTTTAATGGGTTTCCTGTCTGTTAAAAAGAAGAAATCGAAAAAATGGTTATCGATACATTTAGGTGGAATGCTAGGTTCTTATATTGGAATAGTTACAGCAACGTTAGTAGTTAATATACATAAGATTCCATACTTAAATGAATTTCCTGTTCTTATTTTCTGGTTTTTACCGACCATCATTGGAACACCTTTTATAGTTATGGTAGGTAAGAAATATGGGCCAAAGCCTAGAAAAATGATCAAATAACTGAAACTTTTCTTCATGAAACCCGTAAGGATGGTAACAAGTATTATTCTGTAATAAAGGAGGAACGTCACTTGGTCTTATTTTTAGAACTGATATTTTTTCTAGCAATCGGATACTATATTTATCAATTTGTTCAAGTGTTATTTCGATTAGGTCATCACGTTGTTTTACCTATATCGGAAAAGGAACTATTAGGGATTCGAAAACATCCAGATAAGCTAATTTATCATCCAATATTTTCTCGGCAAAAAAGAGGAATTATTTTCTATTCTTGTTTGCTTCTTTTTATTGTTACCATGTTTTTCTTATTATTTTTTTTCCGAGAAGAAGATAGTATAAATTGGCTGTTAAATGTCATGTTTTTACTTCCTTTGACATACTCCGATGATATTTTGAATTTATTCGCAATCGTGGATGACGGCATATTATCAGGAAACCGGTTTATTTCCTGGAATAAAATAAAAGATGTTCAATTCATTCCGATTGATATGAATCATAGATTTTATGGATTTAATAAGGAAGTGAATAACGGGTATGAATTAAAGGTAAAGGGTAGGTTCAGATCAACAAGTTGTGTTGTCATGTCAGATGAAATGAAAGATAAGTTAACAGAAATAATTAGTGAAAAAGCTAATATACAGGTAAATGAAGCGATGAAAGAAGTATCTATAAAATGATGGAGAAGCTAGAAAAAAAATATTAGTCTGAAAAAATCCGAACTATGATCAAAAATCTTCCATTAGAATTTGAGTTAGTTCGGATTTCTCTTTAAATACTGATATCCCATTCACGCAATGCGGATTCTAAATGTTAATCCACGTTATTTTTCGTTCTCCATAGTTGTTCAATAATGATGACTAAACCTGTTCCGACAATTAATCCGTTACCCATTACGTTTTGCACGATCATTGGTAAATCAGCAAATACTTCAGTTGGTAAGAACATAATTCCCATTCCGATTAAATAGGAGACCCCAAGTATAGTTATTTTTCTTGAGTCCAATTTTACTGATGTTAAATTTTTCACTGCTAACCCAACTAATTGAACGAAAGAGGCCATTATTGCTGCATTCGCAATCGGACCCGGAAGGCTAGATATAAGTGAAATGACCGGTGGGAAAAACGTAAAGATAATTAACAGTATCGTAGCGTAAACAAAAGGTTTCCTACGTTTTTGACCGGTTAAAGCCATAAAGCCAGAAGTAGTAGCTAATGGCACATTTGCGATTCCGGCAAACCCTCCAGCTAATCCATGACTAATACCAGAAAACATTGTTCCTTTGTTTATTTCTGTATTACTGTCTTTCGGTTGTCGACCTAGTATTTGATTGGCTGCCACAATGGAAGCAACTGTATTAGAAATAACAATGACTGCTGTAAAAAAGGCGATTGGAATTAGACTTATATCGAAAATTGGTGTTCCAAAGGCAAATAGTTCAGGGAATGAAAACCATGAGACATTTCCCGGATGGTTTTCTGTTCCGATAACTATGGCATAGCCTACCCAACCAATAACAATTCCAATGAAAACTGCATAACTGCTTAACCAACCTTTAGCGAAGGTTGATAATCCTAGAATGGTAAAGAAGGTAATAAATGCAAGGATTGCTTCTGTTAACTGAATGGTATTGGAATCCCCTTGTAGGCCTAACATCCCGCCCAAAAAGGTACCACTTAATTGAACCGTTAATAGTAGGAAAAAGGTTCCTGTAACTAACGGTGTGAAAACAGGTAAGATTTTCTGTGCGAGTTTTAAGAAACCGAATAAAAATAAAAAGAGCCCTGTTAAGAGCATAAGGGTTTCTAATGAACGTAATGTATCGGCTAAAGAGTTTCCATTTTGTAACCCCGTTACGGCCATGACAGAAAAAATACTAATCCAAATTCCCGCTGGACCCTCCATAATTGGAAGTTTATGGCCAAATAAAACTTGAAGTAAAGAAGCAACGCCTATGGCAAAAAAGGAACGCTGCATTAACCCAGATACTTCGATAAAATCCATCTGGTAAATGGCTCCAATTACAATGGGCATAGCAACAGAGCTTGCAAGTAAGAAAACGAACCATTGAACGGTTTCCATGGTTGTGCTTGCAAAGTTAGATTTATTCAATTCAAACACTCCTATTTCTGTAAAGAAACTATTAATAGTAATATTTTATCATTAGTTTTCTATATTTGGAGAAAAAAGTATACGAACCATTTGATTCACGTTCCAAAATTAATCTTAATATGTCATAATTCTGCATGATTTGCTATAAAAAGAGTATGCTTTGTTTTCATTTTGCGTATTTAGTAGTATGATAAAATAGTAATGGAAAATTATATACGAAATGGAATTAGGTGTCTAATATAGACTGAAAGTGAGTGTTCAAAAAGGGAGATGAAAAGGACCGAGGTCGGCTAACTGCGCAACGTCCTTTTGCAACGCCGATACTAGCACGTCCTGTGCGTCGCAGTTCGAGGCGGTGTAGCTTTCGTTACCGGAACGTATGCAGTAAATACGTGAGGAACGGAAAAGCAAGCATTCATGCGAAATGCGAAGTGTCATTTTCACCGGACTTTTTGAACAACCTCTTAAAAGGGAAGTTGGTGCAAACCCAACGCGGTCCCGCCACTGTAAATGGGAGCGAACTACAAATACCACTATACGTTATGTATGGGAAGGTGTAGTAAGCAATGATCATGAGCCAGGATACCTGCCTAATTCAACGCACTAGTACCTACGAGGATGGGAGGAAGGTGGTGACAGGATTATACTATCTGGAATTATCTGCATCTTTACGTTCATCTGTAGAGATGTTTTTTGTTTTACAAAAGTATTTAGCAGTTAGGAAAGCATAAAAATCTTTTCCATCTGGGGATCCGATTACTCGCCCCACCGTAAAGATTTTCATGAGTGCAACTAAGGCATTCATCCAAAAGTATGGAGAATGCCAAGTTTTCTAAGGGGGATTTGTAAAGAATGAAAAAGTTAATGTCGCTTTTATTTTTAATGTTTTTCGCAATTGGAATGATTGCTGGTTGTGGTAGTGAAGAACCAAAGGATGCAAACACTGATAATAATGCTGAAAATACAGAACAAGCGGAACAAGCAGGAGATCAAGCATTCCCAGTAACCATTACGGATGCAACAGACCAAGAAGTAACGATTGAGAAAGAGCCTGAAAAAATCGTTTCTCTAATTCCAAGTAATACAGAAATTGCCTTTGCATTAGGCTTAGGTGATAAGGTAGTTGGAGTATCTGACAACGATAATTATCCGGAAGAAGTTGCGGATATTGAAAAAATTGGTGGAATGGAATTTAATATTGAAAAAATTATATCTTTAGAGCCTGATTTAGTATTAGCACATGCTTCTAGTATGGGAAGTTCTGAAGAGGGATTTCAACAATTAAGAGATTCTGGTATCCCAGTTCTTGTTGTAAATGATGCAACAAATTTCAATCAAGTATATGATACGATTCAAATGATTGGTCAAGTAACTGGTACCGAGGAAGAAGCGGAAACAATCATAACCGATATGAAGAATGAATTTGATGATATTCAAGCAAAAGCAGAAGAAGTGGCAGATAAGAAATCTGTTATTTTTGAAATTTCCCCTGCGCCAGAAATTTATGTAGGTGGAAAAAATACATTTATGGATGAGATATTAGCCACAATAAATGCAGATAACGCTATAGAGGAGGAAGGTTGGCCTAAAGTAGATGAAGAAACATTGTTAGGCTATAATCCTGATGTCATCATTACGACGTATGGTGAGTATACAGAAGATGCTATAGACCAAGTGAAGGAAAGAAAAGGTTGGGAAGATGTCACTGCAGTTAAGGAAGACCAAGTATTTGATGTCCAAACTGATCTTGTAAGTCGTCCAGGCCCAAGACTTGTTGAAGGAGTTAAAGAAGTTGCGAAAGCAGTTTACCCTGAAATATTTAGCGAAGAATAAGATTCTTGCCTATACATTAGCAACTATATTTACGATTCTTTCTTTATTATTGGGGATATCTATCGGTACGGTTTCTGTACCAATAGTAGACATCGTTCAAATTATTGGTGCAGAAATCTTTCATTATTCTATTGATCATATTGACCCGATGTATCAAAGTATTGTATTAAATATTCGATTGCCAAGAGTCATCTTAGCAGGACTTGTTGGGGCGGCACTAGCCATTGCTGGTGCTGCCTTTCAAGGTCTACTTAGAAACCCATTAGCAGATCCTTATACATTAGGGGTTTCTTCAGGTGCCTCAGTGGGTGCAGTTGTCACCATCTTTTTTGGTATTTCCCTGCCATATATTGGAGCATTCACCTTACCATTTTTAAGCGTTGTTTTTGCCTTTATTACTATTTTTCTCGTTTTAACATTTGCTCGTAAAATTGATCGTTCGATGAGAGTGGAAACGATTATATTAACAGGTGTTATTTTTAGTTCCTTTTTAGGTGCCTTTATTTCGCTCATGATATCACTCACTGGTAATGAATTAAAGCAAATTATTGGCTGGCTTTTAGGGAGTGTCTCCATGCGGGGATGGGATTATATTAAAATTATTTTGCCATTTTTTGTACTAGGTTCTGTGTTATTAATGGCGAATGGTAGAGAATTAAATGCGATGTCATTCGGTGAGGATCGAGCACAATATCTAGGGGTAGATGTAAAGAAAAGAAAACTAGTAATTTTAACGGCTGGATCGATTTTAACAGGAGCAGCAGTTGCCGTATCAGGAACAATTGGTTTTGTAGGGTTAGTCATTCCACATTTAACTCGGAGCTTATGGGGACCTGATCATACGCATTTACTTCCATTATCCATGTTAACAGGAAGCGGCTTTCTAATTTTGACAGATTTGATTGCAAGGACCATCATTTCCCCGACGGAATTACCAATAGGGGTCATAACAGCATTAATTGGCGCTCCAGCGTTTGCTGTTATTTTAATCAAACGACGTGTTCAAAAAGGAGGATGAAAAGGACCGAGTAGTTCGAGGCGGCTTAGCTTTGAGGAACGGAACGTATGCAGTTAATACGTGAGTACCGGAAAAGCAAGCCAACGAAGAAATGCGAAGTGTCATTTTCACCGGACTTTTTGAACAACTTCTCAAACGGAGACAACGATAGAAAGAAGGGTTACAATGCTTGAAGTACAGCAAATATCAGGTGGATATTCGAGTGAATCGGTTTTAAAAGATATATCTTTTCATGTTGCTAAAGGGGAGCTCTTTGGCATCTTAGGACCGAATGGAAGTGGAAAAACGACTTTACTTAAAATGATTAGTGGATTACTACCTTTTAAAGAAGGTAGTATTTTTATAAAGGATAAGAAACTATCACAGTATTCGCAAAAGGAATTGGCTAAAATTGTTGCTGTTCTTCCACAGCATTCTGAACATGCCTTTTCTTATACGGTTAAAGAGACAGTTTCTCTAGGGCGCTATGCACACCAAAGTGGTTTTCTTCAAATGTGGACAGAGACCGATGAGAAAATTGTTCAAGAAGTAATGAAGCAAACAGGGGTAGATGTTTTGCAAAACAAAAATCTTGGGCAACTTTCAGGGGGGGAGCGTCAAAGGGTCAATCTTGCTCAGGCTCTTGCGCAAGAACCAGAAATTTTATTATTAGATGAGCCGACGAACCATCTAGACCTTTCTTATCAAAAAGAATTATTAGATATTTTGAAAACATGGACAAGGGATGGAATGCTTACGGTTATTTCCATTTTCCACGATTTAAATCTAGCTGGGCTTTATTGTGATCGTCTTTTGCTGCTTGAAAAAGGGATGATTAATATTCAGAATAAGACAAATGAAGTGTTGAAAGAGGATCGAATCCAAGATGTGTATCAAACAGATATTAAAAAATTCGCCCACCCAAGAGTACCAGCTCCACAAATTACATTACTCCCTAAATGGGAAAAGGAAGAAGTAGAAGCAGTGAACATTACTGCTGACATGCTACAACATCGTAAACATCATATAGTACTCCGGTCACCAATTCCCCTAAAAACCATGTCATCTGGTGTAGTTGGATCAGGATTAGGATGGAATCAGACATTTGTTAATCGTCATGTGGACAAAGGTTACAGTTGTAGTAATCACCGAGAAGAAATGATGAATTATTTACGTGAAAAAGGTTTTGATCCGCTTGAAACAGTAGGGATGATGACTGCTGTTGTTTTAGATGACGTGTCTTATAAATGGATGGAACACGGTGGGCTATCCATTTTTGTCGTTGTCACTGCTGGTGTTGGTAATGCGGTGGATGCTACACATAGTGAAAGCCATTCATCCGAGTTTATTCCTGGAACGATTAATACATGGATTTTTATTAACGCAAAAATAACGGAAGAAGCCTTTATTCAAGGGATGGTAACGGCAACGGAAGCAAAGGTTAGGGCCCTTGAGGATCAAAAAGTAATCGATTCTGTTACGGGAACCTATGCAACCGGAACGTCCACAGATAGTATTTTAATAGCTGCAACCCAAAGAGGGGAACAGCATGACTTTGCAGGTACCATCACCGCATTAGGTAAGTTAATTAGTAAAGCAGTTTATTGGTGTACAAGAGAATCTATTCAAAAAAGTCAAAAGAGGAAATAGGAATGATTGTGTATCATTTGATAGCCATAACATTAGCAATTCTTATCGATTCCATTATAGGTGATCCACCCTCATGGCCACATCCTGTGAAATGGATGGGAAGTGGAATTTCTAGAATGGAGAAGAAATGGAACCGGGGGAAGTCACGAAAATTAAAAGGAATCATCATGGTATTAATGATGATAACAGTGACTTTCTTTATAACGTTTCTACTAGTTTGGGGCTTCTATCATATTCACGTTATTGCCGGTATTTTGTTAGAAAGTATTCTTATTTCCACAACAATTGCTCGAAAGGGGTTGAAAGATGCGGCTTTAGAAGTCTATGTACCTCTTAAAATGGGCAATTTTAAGGAAGCAAGATTAAAATTATCGTACATTGTTGGTAGAGACACGGAAACTTTGGGAGAAGAAGAAATGGTTAGAGGTACCGTGGAGACGGTAGCAGAAAACATAAGTGATGGGGTGACTGCACCATTGTTCTGGGCATTAATTGGCGGTGCACCACTCGCTCTAGTTTACCGTGCTATCAATACATGTGATTCTATGGTAGGTTATAAAAATGAAAAATACGGGGAGTTCGGTTGGGCGTCAGCAAAACTAGATGATGTGGTAAATTGGATACCAAGTCGGTTGACCGGTTTTCTTATATTGATTGCTCACCAACCAGCACATATGAAAGTAACAAAAGCATGGGAAATACTATTTCGTGATTCAAGAAAACACCCAAGTCCAAATAGTGGATGGCTTGAGGCCTCGGTAGCTGCGTTATTGGGTGTGCAACTTGGCGGCATCAATTATTATAAGGGTGTCATTTCTAATAGAGCGAAAATGGGAGAGCCGATTATCCCTTTGCATAAAGATCATATTATAGAAACCAATAAAATCTTAACTCGAACGACTATTGTTTTTTTAGTTGTTTTATGGATTGGAGGGGGCGTCATTGAACTTACCGCAACATGGTTCTAATCCCCAATATGTATATCAAGAAATGGGAATAGAAAAACCGGATCAAATCATGGATTTAAGCGCAAATATTAATCCGTTAGGTCCACCTAAGCATTTGGAGCAAAATTGGATGAGTTTTTTTCAAAAGATTAATGATTACCCAGATCCTTACTCTCTTTCATTGAAGACGATGATTTCGGAAAAAAATGAGATAAATATGGACTCCGTTTTAATAGGAAATGGCGGAGCTGAATTGATTTCTCTAGTGGGTAGATTGTTATTGGAAAAAAACGTTCTTATTACCGAGCCAGGATTTTCTGAATATGAAAAGGCTTGTCAGGCCAATGATTGTCGAATTTATTACCACTACTTAAAAGAGCCTCATTGGGAATTACATATCCATGAAATAAAGGAAAAGCTAGAGGCAATAGATGCTGTATTCTTATGTAATCCGACGAACCCAACTGGTGTTTTTTATTCTTATGACACCATTGTCCAATTATTAGAAGAATGCAAGAAGGCGAATGCGTTACTTATAGTCGATGAGGCATTTTACGATTTTGTGGAGGAATATACTCCAATTGCGGCTCTGATTAATGATTATAAAAATTTAGTCATTCTTCGCTCCATGACAAAAATGTTTGCCATTCCGGGCCTGAGATTAGGATATATGATGGCTCATCCATCGGTTGTGGAGGAAATATCGGTTTACCAATCCCACTGGAATGTTAATGCATTAGCGATGACAGCAGGGGAATTATGTTTACAAGACGAATCATTTGTACATAGAACGGTTCAGTATATAAAGAAAGAGCGAACAAGACTATTTGCGTTTTTTGACAAGGAAAGCTTTGTATATTCACCTTCTAAGGTTAACTTTTATTTATTGAAAGAACCGAAGAAGGATTATATGGGGGAATTATTTGCTTACCTTTTAAAAAAGGGGATTGTACCTAGACATACATGCAATTTTCCTGGAATAGAGGGAAAATGGCTAAGATTTGCGATTAAAAGTATAGAGGAAAATAATCAACTTATGGAGGCGCTAAAAGAATGGAAACAACAACTTCCATAACGTTTATTACCGGTGGCGTTCGAAGTGGCAAAAGCAGTTTTGCAGAAAGAATAGCCATTCAAAAGGCAGAGGAAATAGGCGGTTCCTTACATTATATCGCTACCGGTAGAGCAACAGATTCTGAAATGAGACTAAGAATTAAACGACATCAGGAAGATAGAAATAAAAGTGGTCATTCATGGAAAACGTGGGAAAAGGAAACAAATATTTCCACCCTAGCTACAGAATTTAATAAGAAAGATGTCATTTTGTTAGATTGTTTGACGACGATGTTATCGAATGAATTATTTGCTCATGAAGCTGATTGGGTGGAGCAGCGTTTGGAGAAAAAAAAGGTTTTCCAAAGAATTTGGCAAGGGATAAAGGAAATAGCAGATTATAGCAATCAAGTGGTCCTTGTTAGTAATGAAGTATTAAATGAGCCTATCCTTCCCAATGAATTATTGGTGACCTATAGTGAACTACTCGGGAAATTACATCAAAAAATAGTTCGTTACGCTGAAAGTGCTTATTTAGTAGAAGCAGGAGTACCTTTACTAATGAAAATGCATGTTCAAAAGGGAGGATAATAACGGACTTTTTAAACAACCATTGAAAGGAGAAAAAGGTATGAAAGGAATCATGATACAAGGAACCGCTTCGGATGTTGGAAAAAGCCTCATTACTACTGCTCTCTGCCGTTTATTTGCACAAGAGGGTTTGAAGGTTGCACCATTTAAATCTCAAAACATGTCTAATTATTCCTATATACTTCCGGGTGGAAAGGAAATAGGACTTGCTCAAGGTGTTCAAGCAGAGGCTGCAAGGACAGAGGCTTCCATTTGGATGAATCCAATATTATTAAAACCTAACTCTGATACACAATCAGAAATCATATTACTTGGAGAAACAGTAGAAACACTTTCCGGAAAGGATTACCGAAATCAATTTTATGATAGGGGATTAGAAGCGGTTCGAACCTCTTTAAGCCATTTACAAGGGGAATTTGATGTTGTCGTAATTGAAGGTGCAGGAAGTCCGGTGGAAATAAACTTGAATGATCGAGAATTAGTTAATATGAAGATTGCGGAATTAGCTGATGTCCCCGTACTTTTAATAGCAGACATTGAACGTGGTGGAGTCTTTGCTAATATTGTAGGAACATTAGAGCTACTTTCCCCTATGGAAAGGAAACGTATACAAGGGATTATGATTAATAAATTTCGCGGGGACATTTCACTTTTTGAAGATGGTGTACAATGGTTAGAAGAGAAGACTGGGGTTCCCGTTCTTGGTGTCCTTCCATACATGATGGATCATGGCATTCCTAAAGAAGATTCATTATCGTCACAAAGGCTGGACCAAGCGGTGCGGGTTAAGGAAGAACAATATGATTCTCTAGCATTCGAAGTAAAAAGACATCTTAATTGGGAAAAAGTAAAAGACATTTTGAACGGATGGAACGGGGAATGAGGAAATTTATTACAGGTTTTCTTATAACGATTCAATTTTTAACAGCTCTACCAATAAAGAAATCATTACCGATGGAGAAGGATTATATTGAAAAAAGTATTCAGTCCTTCCCATTGCTAGGGTTATTTCAAGGAATCCTTTATAGTGCTCTATTATATTTTCTTTTGGAATGGACTCCTTTTTCAACATTAGCAATTGCCTTTATTATTTGGCTTGCTACCATCCTCATCACTGGTGGTATTCATTTAGATGGTTGGATGGACATGAGTGATGCCTATTTCTCTTATCAAGATAAAGAAAAAAGACTAGAGATAATGAAAGATCCAAGGACTGGTGCATTTGGAGTCATGTCTCTACTAGTTTTACTAAGCAGTCGACTTTTATTTATTTATGAAGTGATCCAATTTGCAAAGCTATACACATTCCTTCTCATCATTCTTATTCCTTTTCTAAGTAAAATAGTGATGGGATTGGTGTTACTGCTTATTCCAGCAGCGAAGAAGGAAGGTTTGGCTTCTTTTTTTAAAAATGCGGCAAAGAAAAATACATTATATATATATCCCATTTATATCATTGTCTTATTTGCACTTATATGTATGATTGATCTTACGTTTATTCTCCCGGTACTTTTATTTGTCCTAGTTACGGTGGGATGTTATTTCTTTATTCGCCAAAAGACAGTAAAACATTTTGGGGGAATTACAGGTGATATTCTTGGTGCTTCAGGAGAAGGGACTGAAAATATATTATGGATGACGTTGTGGCTATTACATTATTTCGCCATGGTTTAACGGAAGAAAATAAGCGACAAGCTTACGTAGGTTGGACCGATTCCGTGCTAACAGAAGAAGCGAGACTGGCACTATCTTCCATTAGACTTCAGGCAAAGGACTATGATTTATTTATTTCCAGTGACCTTAATCGTTGTGTAACTACCATGAATCTATTATTTCCAAACATAAAGCCTATCAAATTAGCCGAATTAAGAGAAATGAATTTTGGTATCTTTGAAGGGAAAACATATGCGGATTTAAAGGATGACATGAATTATCAGCGATGGATAAATCAACCGTTTAAGGAAGTCATTCCTGGTGGGGAGTCATTTCAATGGTTTACATATAGAGTGGATAAAGGATGGAATCGAGTTGTGGACATGATATTCAGAAATCATGCTAAAAATGTATTTATCGTTACACATGGTGGGGTCATTCGATATTTACTGACTCGTTATAGTGAAGAAAAGAAGGAATTTTGGGATTGGAAAATAGAACATGGGACCGGATATGTTTTGAAGTTTCGTAAAACAGATTTAAGGAGGGGAGAACCATGCATTTCGTTACAGGAGGTGCCTTTAACGGGAAAAAGGCTTGGGTAAAAGATAATTATGCTTGCGCTAAATGGATATCCTTCTATGATGGAGACAAGTTACCAAAGACTTTGGAAAATTCTTCTAGCCAACGTATTGTGTTTGAAGGAGTGGAACGTTGGACAAAAGAAAGCTTGGAGAAAATGACTATCGATGAAGCCCGAGCGCATTTAAGAAATTGTCTTGATCAATGGTTGGAATGGGAAAATGCTAAGGCCAATAGAAGCATGATTATAATTGGAGCAGACATCATGAAGGGAATCGTTCCAATGCAAAAGGAAGAAAGAGATTGGCGTGATTTGACAGGTTGGTTTTATCAAGATTTAGCGAGAAGAAGTAAACGGGTGGATGTTATTTGGTATGGAATAAATCAAACTATTAAAATGGGGGAGTGAGGGAAATGAATATAAGAAAAATGAGCTTAATTGCCTTATTTATTGCCCTATCTGTTATCGGAGCGGCTATTAAAATCCCCGCTATTATCGGAAGTATTGCATTAGATGTCTTTCCCGCGATACTTGCCGGAGCATTTTTTGGAGCGGTACCAGGGGCAATAGTAGGTGGTTTTGGTCATATGGTATCCGCACTTATTGGAGGAATGCCTCTTGGTCCCCTTCACTTTATCGTGGCAATTAGCATGGCTTTGCTCATTTATATATTCGCCAAATTGTTTCAACATGGGAAAAGAACATTGGCATATATCGTATTCGTTCTAGGTAATACATTCATTGCTCCATTACCTTTTATATTTATTCTTGATATAGCATTCTACATCGCATTAGTCCCTTCCTTATTTGTCGGATCTTTATTGAATGTCCTAATTGCCTGGTTGATGATTCCACGCTTAGTTACTGTTTTTCAAGGGGCATATCAGAGAGGAGAAGCGAAGGGATGAGAGATGCGCTAATTATTCCGTTTAATGAACAAGAAGAATTAGTTATGACGACTGACAATAGTGGTGCAATCGGATTAAAAGAAGCGGATGCTGTAAAAGTTCCATACGAAATCGTAAGTTACTATTCTTTTCGCGTCGCTATAGTAGAAGCCTTATCCTCAGGTGCAATACCAGTCTCCATCGTCCTGCAAAACTTTTGTGGGGACGAAGCATGGAGTAATTTAAACACTGGAATTCAGAGAGGATTAGCTGAACTTGGAATGGAAAATATTACACTAATGGGAAGTACGGAAAGTAATTTTTCTTTAAGTCAATCTGCAATTGGAGTTACCATTATTAGTAAGAGGCAAATCTTGAGTGAAATGAACATGAAGACTTCCGATTCCAATCGTGTTGCTTTAATCGGTTTGCCATTAGTTGGTGAAGAAGTTATAACACAAGAAGATGATGTTGTTCCCCTTTCTGTAGTGAAAGATATTTGCAGAATGAGAGATGTCCAAGTTTGGCCTGTTGGTTCAAAGGGAGTATTGCATGAATTAAGAAGAATGGTACCTTCCTTAGATAATGGCATGGTAAAAAATTGCACTAAACTAGATTTAGAAAAGTCAGGTGGGCCATCTACATCTATTTTAGTGAAGTACTCTAAGGGGAAGGAATCCGAATTACGAAAGGTAGCAGATAAGAATTTCCATAGGCTTTGGGAGGGAGAAGTTTGAAGTTATTTGTTGTAAGACATGGTGAAACAGAATGGAACGCACAAAAGAGATTACAAGGACATTTAGATTCCCCTTTAACAGTTAATGGAATCCATCATGCAGAATTATTGAGTAAGAGACTTAAATCTACTTGTTTTGCTTCCATTATTTCTAGTCCAAGTGAAAGGGCTATGCACACTGCTAGAATAATAAGAGGAAACCAAACGCTTGCGATTGAAACGGATAAGCGGTTGAAAGAAATAAATCTAGGAAGTTGGCAAGGGAAAACGTTTGAGGAAATTAAGGAAATGGACCCAGATAGGTTTGAAAATTATGCAAAACATCCTAATCAATATTATCGTGAAGAAAAAGAGGCTGAAAATTTAACAGACGTTGTGACAAGGGTAAAAGATTTTTTGAAAGATACAGAGGAAAAATATCAAACTGGGAATCACCTCATCATCACACATGGCGTTGTTATAAAAGTTTTACAGTTGATTTGTAAAAACTATTCTATCGATAAAATATGGGAACCACCAGAAATTGAAGGGACGAGCCTTACCATCATAGAAATAAAAGATGGAGAAAGAAAGCTGTTAGTTGAAGGGGACATTTCTCATAAGGAGTAATGTGGAAAAGAACTACATACTGTATGCTATACATTGTACTTTATATTTCTAAAAAAAGTCCAAAAAGAAGACCACCCGAGAATGCTCGACCAAAAGCAAGGGTAGTTCTTCTCACAAACTATAAGAGCAACTCTCGTTTCGAGCGATGAAGTTACCGTAAGGAAATGTGTGTTCAGCACACCATCCTTTTATTCTATAAAACGTTTTAACATGGAATATTCAAACACGCGAAAAATTATATAGTACAAAAAATGAAATCAATGAATGATGTAACGTCCTGCGATTGAAAAGCAGGACGTTTTTTAATGTGTGTAAGTAGTTGAAATGGATTGGTGGCAGGTAAGTTTAATTATCCGTTCCTTGCCTCGAAACAAGAAATCGATTAATTGCTACAATCAATATAACGGTTAATATAATAATAACAATAGTGGTTAAAAGAATGAAAACCGAATTTAATATAGTATTCGTTTCTATTCCATATTTATCAAATACAGATGCTACCAGATAACTTACGACAAACGCATACAATGCAACACTTAAAGTAGTAAGCAGTCTATTGATCATGGATACACCCCCTTACATTTTCTTTTTATTTAATAGAAGATGATAATAGTAGTAACAAATACAAATAAGATAAAGCCCTGCAAGAAAGAAAAAGGATACCTTATTCATATAACCAAGCATAACGAATGTTAGAAGACCTAAAGGTATAATGGTGGTCATTAGATCAAATGCTTTCGATTTTGAATTTTCATAGATATGGATCACTCGTTCATCTTTTTCTTCAATTTGTTGTTCTCTTGTCTTGTTTTTTTCGTAACCAATTGCAGAACTGGCAACTAGAAATAATAAAACTCCAAGAAATCCAACCGTAATGGGGACTAGATCCGGTCTAATAAATGCTATTTTTAGAAATTCAACACCAATGAAACCTAGGGAAAAACCTAATAGTAGAAGTAAGATTCCAACCACTTCTAAAGATCGTAGTAACCTAATTTTCCCTTTCATTATTCTCCTCCTCATAAATGAAAATATCTTCAATGTTCATATCAAAATATCTTGCAATCTTAAATGCCAAAATGATGGATGGATTATATCTCCCATTTTCGAGGGAGCCAATGGTTTGCCTCGTTACCTCTAATGCATTGGCTAGTTCTTCTTGCTTAATTCCATGTTTTTTTCGTATTTCTTCTAATCTATTTTTCACTTTTTATGTTTCTCCTTGATGGAAAGTTTACTTTCCGTTATTATATACTATGCTAATAAGTATGTAAAGTTAACTTTCCATACTAAAATGAATAGGTATAAATTTACTGAAGTGATATACTTAAATACTAAGGAAACACCATAAGGGGCGGGGTGGATTTGATGTTTAAAATTTTATTAATTGAGGATGACAAAACATTATTTAACGAGATAAAGGATCGACTTTCACAGTGGTCCTATGATGTATATGGTATTCATGATTTTAATAAAGTGATGGAAGAATATACACAAGTCATGCCAGATTTAGTTGTGATTGATATACAATTACCGAAGTTTGATGGGTTTCATTGGTGCAGATTGATTCGTTCGCATTCCAATGTTCCAATTGTTTTTCTTTCCTCTCGTGATCACCCGATGGATATGGTTATGTCCATGCAACTAGGGGCTGATGATTTCATTCAAAAGCCATTTCACTTTGAGGTGTTAATAGCTAAAATCCATGCGATATTAAGACGGGTTTATGATTATAGTACGGAACAACAAACCAATATTCTAGTGTGGAACGGGGCGACAATTGACTTTTTAAAAAACACCGTTAGTACCAAGACTGGTGAAGTGGAACTGACGAAAAATGAAATGTTCATATTAAAGACTTTAGTTGAAAATAAAAATCAAATTGTTAGTCGTGAGAAAATGATGAGAAGTCTTTGGGATGATGAACGTTTTGTAAGTGATAATACGTTAACAGTTAATGTTAATCGTTTAAGAAAAAGTCTAGGAGAACTAGATTTAGGAAAGTGGATTGAAACAAAGGTTGGACAAGGTTATGTGGCGAAGGAAGAACTCCATGATTAGGGAATACTTACGCGAAAGGCAAAGTTGGATTTATTTATTCATCATTTTACAATTTTTGGTATTATTTGTTGCCTATCTTGATGCTTCTATTAATTTTCAATCCGTTTTATATGTTACATTTCTATCCTTTGTGATTTTTATTCTTTTTATAATCATTCGATATCAAAAAGAGTCGGCATATTATAGAGTGTTGAAGAACTGGAACCCGAGTGATGACCTTGGATACTTAAAAGAAGCGGACAAACCGTTTGAAAAGATTTCTGAAAAAGTGGTTAGGGAACAAGTAGAGCATTATAAAAGGGAATTAAATGATAATATAAAACAGTTAGAACAGGAAAAGGATGATTTGCTTTCATGGATTCATGAAGTAAAAACACCACTCACCGCTATGCAACTTATGATAGAAAGGCTTGAAGATGATCAATTAAAATCCCAGTTGCAGTACGAATGGTTGAGAATTCATTTACTTCTTGACCAACAATTACATCAAAGGCGTATGGCCTCTATGAAAAATGACCTCTATATTGAAAAAGTAGCTCTTAAGCCTTTAATCTATAGGGAAATAAAGGACCTACGAACGTGGTGTATGCAAAAGGGAATCGGATTTGATGTGAATTTAGAAATAACAGAAGTTCTTACAGATGCAAAGTGGTTCAGTTTTATTATTCGTCAGCTATTAACAAACGCTGTAAAGTACAGTGAAAACTCAGATGTAGTCATAAGTAGTATTGATGATGATGGTGTCGTCCAACTGATCATAAAGGATTCGGGTAGAGGAATTCCTACGAAAGATTTATCTCGTATTTTTGATAAAGGTTTTACATCAACGAGAAACCACCAAGACTATAAAGCAACAGGAATGGGACTTTATTTAACGAAAAAAGTGGCTAACGCGTTAAAAATTAATATCGATGTAGAATCAAAGGTTGGAAAGGGCACGACTTTTACATTAACATTTGCCAAAAAGAATACTTTTCTACAACTAACGAGCATGTGACAAGATTGTCACGTGCTTATTGATTTTGTTAGGAAATTCGAAGGAAAAATAGAACGATATTTTTTATACTGTAGGAAACTAGAAGAAAGATTTTAAGTTCTAAATGAAATTTAATAGAAAAAGGGGTTGAACGGATATGAGCATTTTAGAAGCACGAAAAATTCATAAAAGATACGGCAATAAATGGAATAAACAAGAAGTATTAAGAGGGATTGATATTGAAGTAGAAAAAGGTGAATTTGTCGGTATCATGGGTCCTTCTGGCTCTGGGAAAACAACGTTATTAAATGTATTATCTTCTATTGATAAAGTTACTAATGGGTCCATTAAAATTGAGGGTCAAGAATTTACCAAGATGAAAGAAAAACAGTTGGCAGAGTTTCGAAAAAATCATTTAGGTTTTATTTTTCAGGAGTATAACTTATTAGATACATTGAGCGTTAAGGAAAATATCCTACTGCCACTTACTATCAAAAAAGTAACAAAAAAAGAAGCCCAAAATAAATTTGCCGCAGTAGCAAAGGAATTAGGTATCTTAGAAGTGAAAGATAAATATCCTGGGGAAATATCTGGTGGTCAGAAACAGCGTACATCTGCAGCCCGTGCATTTATCCATGATCCAAGCATTATCTTTGCAGACGAACCTACAGGAGCATTAGATTCGAAATCTGCTTCGGATTTATTAAATAAACTAGGGGATCTAAATGAAAAAAGAAAAGCAACGATTGTAATGGTAACACATGACCCGTTAGCGGCAAGCTATTGTAGTAGGGTTATCTTTATAAAAGATGGTCAAATCTTTACTCAGTTAAATAAAGGTGATGAAAGCAGACAAACATTTTTTAATGACATTATTAAAACGCAAGGTGTTTTAGGTGGGGTGCAACATGAGCTTTAAACAACTTATTTTTCGTAATTTGAAAAAGAATCTATCGAATTATTATCTTTATGTTTTTGCATTAGTCTTTAGTGTTGCTTTATATTTTGCTTTTGTCACCCTACAATATGATCCTTCTATGGATGAGGTAGAAGGATCCATTAAGGGTGCTGCAGCATTACGTGCCGGGGCAGTTATGTTAATAGCCATTATTATTGTGTTTTTGATTTATGCGAATAACTTATTTATTAAACGCAGAAGTAAAGAAATTGGTTTACTCCAACTAGTTGGTTTAACAAAGGGGAAAATCTTTCAAATTCTCAGCGTTGAAAATATGATGTTGTATTTTGGTTCCATGTTGATTGGGATTTTTGTTGGATTTTCCGTATCTAAATTGCTTATGATGATTTTAATTAAGATTATGGGTATTAATGAAGTAGCAACTTTACGTTTTTCTGTTGAAGCACTTATCCAAACTGCAGTTGTATTTGTATGTATCTATGTAGTGATTATGGCAATGAATGCCTTGTTTATTAAGAGGCAACGAATTCTTCATTTGTTTCAGGTAACATCCAAAACAGAAGGTAAAGTAAATCGAGTTTCCGTTATTGGGATGTTGATAGGAGTTTTGGGGATAGGATTAATTGCCTTTGGATATTACTTATCCACTAGATTGTTTAGTGGAGACTTTACAGAATTGAATGCATTATATTTTGCAATGCTTACCATTCTAGGTTCTGTCATTGTGGGAACATATTTGTTTTATAAAGGTTCTGTTAGTTTTATCTTTAATATGATTCGTAAAAAGGACAATGGCTACCTTTCGATAAATAAAGTGCTTTCCCTGTCATCCATCATGTTTCGTATGAAGTCGAATTCCATCTTGTTAACGATTATTACAACCGTATCCGCATTAGCCATTGGTTTGTTGTCTTTAACTTATATATCTTATTATTCAACAGAAAAGACGGCTGAAGAATCGCTTCCAAATCATTTTTCGATTCCAAATGAAGCAGATGCGGCTCGCTTCATGGATGAATTGGAAGCAGCAAAAATTGAATATACAGAGAAAAAAGTCGACTTTCATCAAGTACATGCTGATTTATCTAGGATTATGGAGACGTATGATGAAGAAAATATGTATTTTAAACCCGAAGATACAATAATGTCTGTGATTAGTGATGAAGCAGTAGAGGGGATTGATGTACCGCGCAATGAAAGTGTTTTTGTGAATTTTCTAGACACGATGCAGCAATTTATGTCATTGAAGGATGTTGGTCAGATTTCATTAGAAGGAAAAGGTCAAACGTTTCATTTAGATTATAAAGGAATTGAGGATAAGAACGTTTTACCGTCACTTCTAACGTTAGGTGGGTTTCCGGTAGCGGTTGTTGACCAGGATGTTTATCAGCAATTAGAAGAAGATATGGATGAATCGATTCAACAGGACTCACCTGTTTATGTAGGAGTCGATGTGAAGGATAAAGGGGAAATAGAGGAAGCGGACAAAATTTTTCAAGAATTAGGTTTCCAAGAGAACTTCGGATATAGTTCACGGCTTTATGTAAGTTCTACCAGCAAAATAACGATGGGGCTAGCCATGTTCCTTGTTGGATTTTTTGGTCTCACCTTCTTGATCACTTCAGGATGTATTCTCTATTTTAAACAAATGGATGAAAGTGAAGAAGAAAAAGGAACGTATACGATTTTACGGAAACTAGGCTTTACCAATAAGGATTTGTTAAATGGGATTAGAGTGAAGCAACTGTTTAACTTTGGAATTCCATTAGTAGTAGGTTTATGTCACAGTTATTTTGCAGTGAAATCTGGTTGGTTTTTCTTCGGAACGGAACTTTGGACACCGATGATTATTGTGATGGTATTGTATACATTGCTTTATTCTATATTTGGACTTTTATCGGTACTGTATTATAAGAAGGTAATTAAGGATTCTTTGTAAAATAGAAAACGCCCCAACTCGTATGAGATGGGACGTTTTTTATTTATCACACTACAAAGCACGAGAATTTCCTGGTACTTTTGATAGGTTTTTAGATTTTTTCGGTTTATCCCCCATTGGGGTTGCTCTTTTTATAAATAAGGCTAATGCTAACGCAAGAATGATGAAAAATGTGGAGATTAAAAAGGCATCATTAATTCCACCAAGCATTGCTTCTAAAGTTATATGTTGTTTTGCTTCCGCCGTTGGTTGACCGATAACTTGTGCCGTTAATTGTTTTTCGTACATTGCTTCGCGAGTTGACATGATTGTGATAATAAAAGCTGTTCCAATCGCACCGGAAACTTGGTTTAACGTATTGTTCATTGCAGTTCCATGTGGATAAAGCTGTTTAGGTAATTGATTTAATCCATTCGTTGTGATTGGCATCATGACCATGGATAAACCAAACATGCGAACAGCATGGATAAACATTAAATAATAGTAGGTTGTTTCAAATGATAAATGACTTAATTGGAAAGTAGTCCCTGTTACAATAATCAGTCCAATAACTGCAAGTATGCGACCACCATATTTATCAAATAAACGACCAGTTATAGGGGACATAAAGGCATTGACAATCGCCCCTGGAAGTAGCATTAGACCTGCTTTCATTGGAGAAATTCCTAAAATGGTTTGAGCATAAATAGGAAGTAACATAAATCCAGAGAAAAGCGCCATATTTACGACCATAGTAATAACAGATGCTAATGAAAACATAGGATATCGATAAACATTGAAATTAAGCATAGGGTCGTTTAACTTCGATTGTCTTACAATAAAAGTGATTAGGGAAAGAACACCAATGATAATGGTCATATAGACGGATGGACTATTCCAACCATTACTTCCAGCAGAGCTAAACCCGTAAAGTAGGCCTCCGAAGCCTATACTTGATAATAAAACAGATATAGCATCAAGATGGATATCGACTTTTTCCTTTTTATCTTTTAATAAAATAAATCCAAGAATCCATACGACAATAGCAATTGGAGTAATGAAATGGAAAAGCATTCTCCATTCATAATGTTCTAATATCCAGCCAGATAAAGTTGGTCCGATTGCTGGTGCAAACATTAGAATGAGACCAAATACTCCCATTGCTGTACCACGTTTGGCAACCGGAAAGCTTACAAGCATTACGTTCATAAGAAGTGGCATCATAATCGCAGAACCTGATGCTTGAACCATTCTCGCCCCTAATAAAACTGGAAATATCGTTGCTGTTCCTGCAATAATAGTTCCTATCGAAAATAATCCCATTGCGATTAAAAATAAACGACGAACAGAAAATTTCTGAATGAGAAAAGCTGTTGTTGGGATAAGAATACCATTCACTAGCATATACCCCGTAGTTAACCATTGGACGGTTGCTGTATCAACCTGTAGATTTGCCATTATAGAAGGAAGGGCTACATTTAATAATGTATTGTTTAAGAAAGAAATAAAAGCACCGATCATTAATATTGCAATAATTCCATATGGTGGACGTACTTCATGATTAAACTCTTGGTTCATTTTTATCCTCCAATCTAGACTAGTAGTTCATTTACATATCATAAATAAAATCATAGCACTGAAATAGCTTACATTGCAATATGAAAATTTAACTATAAAGAAGACTTCCATCAGTGGGGGTTTTCCTTCATCTCCTAACTAATGGTTATTGCATTTATCGGACCTTAATTGGCAGTTGATCTCCCACTTACCTTTTTGTTTTACAAGAAGCTTGAGGTGGGATAAAAATTAAAGAATTACAGATAGTATACTGCTAGTCTAATTGGAAGACTTGGAAGTGGTCAGTGAATTATTTGTTTTTCTAATGGGGCTTCGAGTATTTGATACTGTCACACTTTTTGGTTGGATAATCAGAAAATTTGTGCTAATCTATACTTATGTATTTAATAAAACGCTTACATTACGTGTGTATGAAAGTTGGCGCGACTTTCGTATGTGGAATCGAAGGTAATTAGGAAGGGGTAGATAGAGTTGGAAAGGTTTGCTACATTTAGTACCCCACAAACCATTCATTATGGTAGAGGGGCGTTTAGAGAAGTAGGAAAGGAAACGGAAAGTCGAGGAAGTAAAGCTCTTATCATTAGTGATCAAATCATGAATGACCTTGGTTACGTAAGTGAGTGTCGTGATGTATTACAAAAGGAAAATATAGAAAGTACTGTCTATTTAGGGGTTAAGTCTGAGCCTACAGATCAATATGTTGTAGAGGCGCTTGAGATTTTCCAAAAAGAACAATGTAATGTTGTTATTTCTCTTGGTGGGGGAAGCTGTATAGACACTGCTAAAGCAATCGCTGTCGTCGCAACAAATGGTGGTTATATTGGAGAATATATGGGAGGCAAAAAAATAGCAGAGAAAAAACCTATTCCCCATATTGCAATCCCAACAACAGCAGGCACAGGTTCTGAGGCTACAGATGCTACGGTTATTAATAATACAAGTAATGATGTCAAAATGATGATAAAACAACCTTCATTTATGCCTGATGTTGCTATTGTTGATCCGTTATTGACAGTATCTTCACCAAAATCAGTGACAGCTGCTACTGGTGTGGATGCACTAAGTCATGCAATAGAAGCCTATATTTCAAGAAAGAAGCAACCGATGACAGATATGCTAGCTCTATCAGCGATGGAGAAGATAGTTGGGAATTTAAAACCAGCATATGAAGATGGTAATAATATGGATGCAAGAGAAGAAATGGCAGTGGGGGCTTTACAAGCTGGAATGGCATTTACGAATGCTTCTGTATGTTTAGTGCATGGAATGTCTAGACCAATCGGTGCATTATTTCATGTTCCGCATGGATTCTCCAATGCTATGTTACTACCTGCCGTCCTTGAATTTAGTAAAGAGGCATGCATCGAGAGATTAGCAGACCTTGGAAGATTATTTAACAAGGACGCTAACAGTCTATCAAATGAAGAAGCCGCAGAAATGGCTGTATCTTCCGTGAAAAAACTTTGTTTAGATTTAAATATACCTAACTTAAAAGGGTTTGGGATTGATGAAAACAAATTTGAGCAAGCAATTAGCAAAATGGCTGATGATGCCTTAAATAGCGGAAGCCCACAAAATAATCCAAGAGTTCCTTCTAAGAAAGAGATAGAGGAATTATATCGGGTTTGCTATAGCTATGATTTTTCATCTGAGAAATCAATTTATTCTTAAACTAAAAAAGGGGGGAGAAAATAGTGGCATTTCTTGGGATGATTGGTCTGTTAGGGTCACTTATTTTATTAATTTACCTTACGATGAAGGGCGTTAATATTATTATCGCGGCCCTACTTAGTTCCGTTGTTGTTGCTATTACTGGGGGACTACGGTTAGATACAGCATTAATGGACAATTATATGACAGGGTTTACGGGGTATTTTGCTTCATGGTTCTTGGTATTCTTGCTAGGGGCTATCTTTGGAAAAGTGATGCAAGAAACAAAGTCTGCAGATAGTATTGCAAATTGGATTAAAAATAAGTTTGGGGCTAAACGTGCTGTATTTGCGGTAGTGGCAGCTGCAGCAATTATGACTTATGGTGGTGTAAGTTTATTCGTAGTTGGTTTTGCTGTTTATCCAATCGCAGTTTCCTTATTCCGTTCTGCTAATTTACCACACCGATTCATCCCGGCAGCATTAGTATTCGGATCTATTTCTTTTACCATGACTTCACCTGGTTCACCAGAAATTCAAAACATTATTCCAACAGAGTTCTTTGGGACAACTCCAACTGCAGGTGGTTGGATTGGAGTTTTAAGTGCATTATTGATTATGATTGTTGGTGGATTATGGTTAGGTTCAATGGTAAGAAAAGCTTCTGCTAATGGTGAAGTTTTCTCCTTACCGAAGCAAGGAAATGAGGAAACGGCAGCTAGTTTAGTTGCAGAAGAACAGCCAGAACAAAGTAAAGGTGATCTTCCCAATACCCTTTTAGCTATTCTTCCTCTTGTATTAGTTATCGTGATACTTAATATTCTTGGTCAGTTTTTGACCCCTACTGTAGCACTCTTAATTGCTTTGACTATTGGGATTGCTGTTGCATGTTTAAGCATGTTGAGATTTCTTAAGGAGTTTTGGGATGCACTTGCAACTGGTGCGCAAAATGCACTTGTAGCATTAGCTAATACGTGTGCAGTAGTTGGTTTTGGAAGTGTAGCGGCACAGGTTTCCGCTTTCGATTCACTAATTAATGGTCTTGTAAATATACCAGGACCCCCTTTAATAGGGTTGGCAATTGGAGTAACCGTTATTTGTGGTATTACAGGGTCTGCATCAGGTGGACTTGGAATTGCACTACCAATTCTTGCACCCATTTATTTAGCGCAAGGAGTAGATCCAGGAGCAATGCACCGTGTTTCAGCATTAGCTTCAGGTGGTTTGGATTCTTTACCGCATAATGGTTATATTGTAACGACCGTTCGTGCTATCTGTGGTGAAACCCATAAGAGAGCATACAAACCTATATTAATGCTAAGTGTTATCTTACCAACAGCAGTACTTGCATTAGCAGTTATTTTGTATAGTATTTTTTAATTAGAAACATTACCCTTCCAATAGGTTGTGGAAGTATTTTAATAATAAAAATAAGAGCAGGAAATCTGCTCTTGTTAAACTTATTTATTCAACATAGTATAAACCTGATCTACGTCTTTATCGCCTCTACCGGAAAGGTTAACAATAATGACATCTTCTTTGTTTAGTTCTTTTGCTAGTTTCATAGCATGTGCAACAGCGTGCGAACTTTCTAATGCCGGAATAATTCCTTCCACCCTAGATAACTCTTGGAATGCCTCAAGTGCTTCCCCGCCAGAAGCTTGAACATATTCTCCACGACCGGAAGCATATAGGTAACCATGTTCTGGTCCAACACCTTGATAGTCAAGACCTGCTGCAATCGAATTGGTTGGCTTTAATTCGTTATTCTCATCGAATAATGTATAAGACTTAAATCCATGGAATACTGCCGGAATACCTTCTGAAATAGATGGAGCTTCGGAAGGTTCTACACCAATTAACCGAACGTCTTTATCATCTAAGTAACTAGCAAAGGAACCAATCGCATTACTTCCACCACCTACACAAGCAACGATGGCTGTTGGTAGTTTATTTTCCTTTTCTAAAATTTGTCTTTTGGATTCTTCACTGATGATAGATTGGAAGTATTTCACCATTTCTGGGTATGGATATGGCCCAACAGCAGAACCGATTAGATAAAACGTATCTTGATGATTTTTTACTAGGTCTTCAAACGCTGCATCTACCGCTTCTTTTAGCCGACCACGGCCATCTTCCACGGCAACTACTTCAGCACCTAAAAGTTGCATACGGAATACATTTAAGGCTTGTCTTTCTGTATCGACTTTTCCCATGTACACGGTGCAAGGTAAACCAACCATTGCCGCTGCAGTTGCGGTGGCAACTCCATGCTGACCTGCACCAGTTTCCGCAATAATGCGTTTGGCACCCATACGTTTTGCTAGAAGTATTTGACCTAAGGCGTTGTTAATTTTATGTGCACCTGTATGATTCAAATCCTCACGTTTTAAATAGATTTTGGCCCCACCTATTTTTTCTGTAAGGTTTTTAGCAAATGTTAGCGGATTTTCACGCCCAACATATTCTTTTAAATAGTAACGATATTCCTCTAGAAATTTAGGATCATCTTTATATTTATCGAACTGGTCTCCAATATTATCCAAAATCACCTTTAAATCCTCGGGAATAAAACTGCCACCAAATTCACCAAAATAACCTTTCTCAGATACAACTTCTTCACTCATTCTCTGCTCAGCTCCTATTCTAGTAATACTATGTTTCATTCTCTTATTATATATGAAATGTTAGATAATTTTAAGAAAATTATAAAGAAGACTTCCATTAGTGGGGTTTTCAATCATCCTCCACTGATGGTTAGTCGCATTTACTACCCGTTTTAGGTGGGATAAAAAAAGGACGCTGGTTTCCTGCGTCCGAATGATTGTTATTTCGTTAAAAAGTTCTCCGTATAAAATGGTTGCGAATTCTGGTTAAAATCGACACCAACGGCTAAAGACTCAAATTCCTTTTTCAATATATTTTCTCGGTGGCCCAAGGAGTTCATTAACCCTTCATGAGCAAAAATGCTACTAGGTTGCCCGGTTGCAAGATTTTCCCCGGCTATTCGGAATACAATATCATCTTCCTGCATCCGGTCAAATGGTGATTGTCCTTGCAAGTTCGTATGACTAAAGTAATTATGTTCAGCCATGTCTGTACTGTGATCACGAGCAGTTTTTCTAAGTGGTTCCTCCCAATTTAATACTGGCAAACCATGAACGACCCGGGCTGCATTGGTTAAATCAAAAAGTTGATATTCTAGTCCTGCTTTTAAATCAGGGGTCGGTTCTCCGAAGTATTCCTTTTTCTGTTGTTCTAGCTTGTCGCTAATAATTTGAATGGCGGTAACCGTATTATTTTCATGTTTATCATAAAAAATCGTCACATAGTTATGATCAATGAAAAATGTATCATTTTCATCATCATTTTGTATTTGATAACGGACTAGTCCTTTGCGAATAGCTGATAATGGTTCGTCTAAAGTTGATAAAACAGTCTCTCGTGAACTATTTAAATCAATGCCAAGTGTAGAACTTAATAAATCCTGGTTCGTATATAGACCAGCGACTTTGTCTTCCTTATCATATGCTACCATAAAAAAGTTTTGGTAATTTTCATGATAAGTATTCCATTCTACTCCATATTCGTTCAGACTTGAACGTTTGGGGGTTCCGACTTGTTGCTCTACATCTGATCGTTTATCACCAATTTCAATATTATGGATGGAAAAGCTTTGATTGGTCGGTTCGTTTAGTTTTGGTTTTTCTATAGTCGGTTCGGTTTTTATATCATGATTTTCCTGAGTCCCGTTTAGCCTTGACAATAATATTTGAAACTCTTGTTTTATTGTATTTACTGTCGAAGTGACGATTGGATTTTCTATAAACTCATTTACATCTTCTTTTATCTCATGAAAAACACCTTGAAAACCAGAATGCTCATATGTCTCCCCATAAAAGTGCCATAAAGCTCCGGCGACAAGCAATAAAACTATCCAATTTCTTAAGCGTAACATGTCCCCACATCCAGTCTTCATTTATGTTTTTTTATCATATCAAGTATCAACATTATGAACAAATGTGAAGAAGCCTAGAATAGGTGGTATAAAGTGCTAAATTTGGAAGGGAAAAGTGGAGAGCACATTTGGTTAGTAAAAAATAAGAAATCCCTAACTAATTTTTTAGCAGGGATTTCTTATTTTATTTCAATGAATCGATAAATCTTCCCATACGCTTCATTGCTTCTTGCAATTGTTCGATAGATGTAGCATAGGAACAACGAATATATCCTTCTCCGGATTCACCAAAAGCATTGCCCGGAACGACTGCCACTTTTTCTTGTTGGAGGAGTTCGCTTGCAAATTCTTCCGAAGAGAGTCCAGTTTGCTTAATCGATGGGAAAACATAAAATGCGCCACCTGGTATATGGCAGCTGAGCCCAATATTATTTAAGGCTTGAACGATATAATTCCTTCTTCGCCAGTAACTTTCTCTCATATGTTCAACTTGATCTGTACTATTTTGTAAAGCCTCTATGGCAGCTCTCTGTAACATATGTGGCGCACACATGGTTGTATACTGATAAATTTTTACCATTAGGTCTACCATTTCTTTAGGGGCTGCTACAAAACCCAGCCTCCATCCCGTCATTGCAAACCCTTTGGAGAAACCGTTAATTAAAATCGTTCGCTCATACATTCCTGGGATGGAAGCCATACTCGTAAATCCATCATCATATGTAAGTTCTGCATAAATTTCATCTGTGAGACAAATGAGGTCATGCTTTTGAATGACGTTAGCGATTTGTGTTAACTCCTCTTTATTTAAACAAGTACCGGTTGGATTATTTGGTGTACAAATTAAAACAGCTTTCGTTTTATCTGTTATCGCTGCTTCAATTTGCTCCGGTGTTACCTTAAATCCATTATCGGAGTAGGTGGAGATTGGAACCGGAACCCCTCCAGCCAATAATACTAGTGAAGCGTAAGATACAAAAGCAGGCTCCACAATTAACACTTCATCACCTGGGTTTACAATGGCGCGAAAGGCTAAATCAAGAGACTGGCTTGCTCCGACAGTGACAATGATTTGATTCTCAGGATCATAGTGAACATCAAATCTTCTTTGTACGTAATTTGATATTTCTTGGCGTAATTCGATTAGCCCAGCATTTGCTGTATAGGATGTATATCCGTCCTGTAGGGCATTGATAGCCTCATCACGAATGTTCCATGGAGTAATAAAATCAGGTTCTCCAACCCCAAGTGAGATGACACCCTCCATACTTGCTGCCAAATCAAAAAACCTTCTTATCCCAGATGGTTTTAGGTCTATTGCTGTTTTTGATAAGTATTGTTCATAATCCATGCTCATGGGGTAACCACCATTCTTTTATCATCATCGTCGTTCCCTTCGATGATGACACCATCATGTTTGTATTTTTTTAATATAAAATGTGTGGTTGTGGAGATAACATTATCAATTGTTGATAATTTATTCGAAACAAATTTCGAAACCTCTTGCAATGTTTTTCCTTCTAATGTAACTGATAAGTCATAAGTACCTGACATTAAATAGACGGAATTAACTTCTGGATAACGATAAATTCGCTCGGCGATTTCATCAAATCCTACGCCATGTTGTGGTGTAACCTTAACGTCTATCATTGCTACGACAGTTTCTTTACCTTCAATTTGATTCCAATCAATAAGGGTTGGATAACTAACAATTATTTTATCTTCTTCTAATTTTTTAATCGTCCTATGAACGTTTTCTTCCGTCATATTTAATTGCATTGCAATAGTTTCTGTGGAGATTCTATGATTTTCTTCTAGAATTGCTAATATATTCAATTCATCATTAGATAATTTCATTGCTTTTCCTCCATCCATTTTCTAAACGATAAACTGTATTAAATTTATATCACTTTACAGAATTTATCAACAAATAAAGTCAAACTAATGTTGGTTTTTGGTGAAAGTTAAAGGTTTTTGTCGAAGTTTTTACTGAAGTGACATGTGTCATTTAGTAATATTATAATAAAAAGAAAAAATTAAATGGAAAAGGAAAAAACTAATGAATAAAGAAATTATATTATCATTTGAATTTGCTTCATCAACAGGGGAGATTTGTCCACATACGTTTACGAATCCAGTTCGAGTTATTTCGATTAATGCAGTGGAAGAAGTGATCCCGTGTTTAAGAATGGTACAGGATGCGGTTGAAGAAGGGTATTATGCTGCAGGATATTTGGCTTATGAGAGTGCACCTGCTTTTAATGAAAAATTTAAAGTAAATCCCAATAACAAAATGCCTTTATTATGGTTTGGAATTTTTAAGGAAGTTAGTGAAAAATCTGTAGAAAGTGATGGTTGCTATCAGGTGGGGGCATGGAATATTTCTACAACTAAAGATGAATATAGTAAATCTATTAAAACGATTAAAAAGGCTATAAAAAATGGAGTTACCTACCAAACGAATTATACCACTCGTTTGTATTCTAAATTTCAAGGTGATGATGTAGCTTTTTTTGAAAAACTAAAAAGAGCGCAAACATCCAACTATTCTGCCTACCTTAATATAGGAGATTATCAGATTTTATCAGCTTCACCGGAACTTTTCTTTCATATGAAGGACGAAACCATTACAACCCGTCCAATGAAGGGAACGATTAATAGGGGAAAAACAGTAGAGGAAGATAAGGAAAATGCAAAATGGTTGTACAAATCGGAGAAAAATCGTGCTGAAAACATCATGATTGTGGACTTATTACGAAATGATTTAAGTGTTATTGCACAACCAACATCCGTTCATGTACCGAAATTATTTGAAATCGAGCAATATCCAACCGTTCACCAAATGACATCAACTGTACAAGCAAAGGTAAAGAAACAAACTGATTTAGTAGATGTTTTTCGGGCGATTTTCCCTTGTGGATCCATTACCGGTGCCCCAAAGATAAGTACGATGGAAATTATTTCAGAATTGGAAACAACTCCTCGGGAAGTGTATTGTGGTGCAATTGGTTTTATTACACCGAAAAAGGAAGCAATTTTTAACGTGCCGATTCGTACGGTTGTTATTGAAGGAAAAACAGGGGTTGCCACTTATGGAGTAGGAGGTGGAATCACTTGGGATTCTACAACTAAAGGGGAGTATCACGAAATGCTTGACAAAGCTAGATTGTTGGAGGAAGAGAGACCTGATTTTCGATTGTTAGAGAGCTTACTATTAGAAGATGGGGAGTATTTTCTGTTGGAAGAGCATATCCATCGTCTTAGCAATAGCGCTAATTACTTTGGAATACCAATGAATAAAGAGAAGGTTAAAACAGCTTTACTTTCTTTTGCTAAAAGTTATGAAAATGGTCCGTATAAAGTCCGTTTGCTTTTTTCAAAAAAAGAAAAAATCGAGTTAGAAGCCAAGTCCATTACTGCCCCAGATGTTCCAGTAAAAGTAATGCTTGCAAACGAGCCAATCGATTTGGAAAATCCATTTTATTACCATAAAACGACGAATCGTACCATGTATCAATGCTTTGAAAAAAAAGAGGGAATATATGATTTGCTTTTATGGAATAAGAACAGAGAATTAACGGAATTTACGATTGGTAATGTTGTGTTAAAGATTGATGGAAAGCTATGGACGCCACCAATAAAATGCGGGCTACTTGCAGGAACTTATCGTCAATTCCTGATTACAACAGGAAAAATAAGGGAGAAAGTATTATATGTAGAAGACTTAGATAGGCAAGAGGGTATTTGGTTAATCAATAGTGTACGTAAATGGCTTCCCGTTGACTTTTCTACTACTTAACTAAGTCTTCTAATATGAACCATATAGAACCAATATGTGTATACTTAATTTTTTATTGCTAGAAAGACAAGGGTGTAGACAAAAACTTTCGGGAAAATCACGGCTCTTTTCCCATAATCTTTAGGAGTTAAGTATCAAATGTAGGCATTTATCTATAACAATTCGTACGCCTTAACATATAGTAATTATGTACGTGAATGAGGAGGTGTTAATTTATGAGTGCACCCGAAAAAGGCTTTGGCTATGGTGGAGGTTTTGCCTTAATTGTAGTTCTATTCATACTGTTAATTATTATTGGAACCTCTTATGTAGGTTATGGATACTAATCTTTAAAAAGTGTTGGAAAATTCGTAGGGCACCGTTTCATTTGGTGCCTTATTTTCTTTTGTACTAGACAAGAAAAGAAAAAATGTATATAGTTACCTAGGTAACTAATTGTTCAAGTGGAGGTTTAATGTGGATTCTTTTTTTCATCATCAGTTACAGTTTACCCGGGCATTTACGAAAAAGATAAATGAACAACTAGCAAAAGTTGGTTTATATCATTCGCAATGGTTGATAGTTTTCTATTTGAAGCATTTTAATACAGCTACTCTTGTTGAAATAAGTAATTATTATGATGTAGAAAAACCAACTATAACTCGTACCGTGAATCGTTTAGAAGAAATAGGCTTAATTAAAAAAATTCCTAGTACAGATAAACGGGAGAGAAAAATCCATTTAACGGAAAAAGGGATGCAAGTTTATGACGATGCAAAGCGGATTATAGACACCTTTGAAGAAAATCTAGTAAACGAAATTTCAGATGAGGATCTAATGGTGACTTTACATACAATCCATAAGCTAAAAGAAAAAATTAAATAAGGGAGGAATAAGTTTGAGTAGAAAACCTAAGTTATGGACGAAAGACTTCATCATGGTATCCACCTCAAACTTTTTATTATTTATTTCGTTTTATATGTTAATCGTAACGTTAACGGTTTATTCGATAAAAAGTTTCCATGCATCAGAAAGTTTGGCTGGGCTTGCTTCAAGTATTTTCGTACTTGGCGCAGTGCTTGTGAGACCAATAGCGGGAAAAGCACTTGCGACGGTTGGTAAGAAAAAACTTTTATTACTCGGTTCGGTACTTTTTCTAGCTATGATGCTATTGTATTTTCCTATTAACAATTTACCTTTATTATTAGCCCTTCGATTTATCCATGGTTTTTCATTTGGGATATGTACCACTGCAACGGGAACAATCGCAGCGGAAATTATTCCGGTGGTAAGACGTGGAGAGGGAATGGGTTATTTTGCTACAAGTATGAACTTAGCCATGGCCATTGGTCCTTTTTTAGGATTATTTATAAGCCAACATTTCGACTATACAGTGATATTTGTAACTACTACTACCTTTGCTCTAGTATCCTTGATAGCTGCTTTAACGTTGAGAGTACCAGAAGTAGCTCGGGTACCAAAGGAGACTGCGAAAAAGTCCTTTCAAATTAGTGATTACTTTGAAAAGACAACTGTACCGATTGCGATTTTTATAGCAATCCTTGGATTTGTATACTCCAGCATTTTATCGTTTATGACGTCTTATGCGACAGAAATAAATTTAGTTGATACAGCAAGTTTCTTTTTCGTCATGTATGCGGCGTTTTTATTAATATCTAGACCGTTTACTGGTCAATTATTTGATTTAAAGGGAGAAAACTCCGTTATTTATCCATGCCTTGTCATATTTGGTTTTGGACTAATTTTGCTTAGTCAAGCTTCACATGGTTTGATTTTACTTATTGCGGGAGCCGTTATTGGAATTGGATTTGGTACCGTACAATCAAGTGCTCAAACTATTGCAGTTAACAGAGCTCCGTCACATAGAATTGGACTTGCAACCTCTACCTTTTTTGTATTCTTTGACACAGGAGTAGGCGTTGGTCCATTTTTATTAGGGTTTACTTTACCTTTAACGGGTTATAGAGGAATGTATGTTGGAATGGCATGTATCGTTTTTGTTTCCATTTTTGTATATTATTTCGTACATGGGAAAAAGACATCCCGCTCAAGGAAACAACATAGAATGATTCATGAAGAGGTAGAGAAACAGCTAGGACAATAGTTCCTAGCTGTTTGTATTCAAACGTAATTTTATAAAAACTTAAGGCATACCGGTTCAGGAGCATGTATGTCCTTTTGTAATAACGATAATTTGCCTGTTTCGGTATCACGGGAGAATAAAGTAAGATTATCTGATTCTTGGTTGGAAGCAATTAAGAACTTTTCACTAGGATCGAGAACGAAATCTCTTGGCCAGTCACCTTCTGTTGGTGTATTCTCAATAAAAGATAATTTTCCAGTTTCCGTATCTACTTTAAAAACAGCGATACTATTATGTCCTCGATTTCCAGAGTATACGAATCTTCCGTCAGAAGAAACGTGAATCGCACTACCTTGATTATTTTCCTTGAAATCTTCTGGAATGGTTTTAATCGATTGAACAATGGAGAAGCTTCCATTTTCTTGATCGTATGATAGGACAAAAACTTCCCCACTGAATTCCGTTACAAGATACGCAATAGTAGAAAGTTTAGGATGAAAAGCTAGGTGTCTAGGTCCACTACCAGCTGGAACAACTAAACGATTTACCTCAGTTAGCTCACCATTGTCACTAACTTGGTAAGTAAGAAGTAAATCACTGCCTAAGTCAGTGACAACTAAGTAATTTTCATCCGGAGTCATGCCAGCATAATGGATATGCGATTTTTCTTGCCTAGGATCGGGTCCACTACCAGTATGTTGAATAGTTGATATAGCTTGGCTAACTTCACCAGTATTTTGATTTATTTTATAAGAATCTACCGTACCTTTATGATAATTAGCACTGAATAAAAATTGATAATCTTTATCCGTGTTGATATGACAAGGGTTCGCACCGGGTTCTACCTGATTATTAACTGCTGTTAGTTCACCGGTTCTATCATTAACTTTGAAAGAGGCAACTCCACCATTATCTCCGTCTTTTGCGACAGAAAAAAGAAATTTATTATCAATAGTAAGCTTCAAGTAAGTAGGGCTGTCAACTTTAGCTGCAATTTTAACGTTCGATATTTTCTTTTCTTCCGTATCTAATTCAAATGAATAGATTCCTTCACTGCTTTTTTTTGTATATGTGCCAATGTATCCGATGTATTTCATGTTCTGAGAATCCCCTTTCTACTTAAATCAGTGTCTACCTAAGTATATCGATAACATGAGCACTTGTCACTTCCTTGCTTTTACGAGTCTAGCCTTGGAAAAGACTTCTCAAAATGCGTGTTTAAAAAGGTGAATGAAACGGACTGAGGTCGCCAACGTTCTGGGACTACGATTACTCGTCCCACTAAAGATTTGTTGCAACGCCTCCTTAGTATCGAAGTGTCATTTTACCGGACTTTTGAACAAACTCTTAAAAAGAAAAAGGTAGAAATTGAGTTTTTTTGGGGCATGATAATCTTGAGGTGACTTTATTATGAAAGCAACTGAAATAGAAAGTAAACGATTTGATAAAGCATTAGATGAAATACTGGATTTGTTTAATAATCTTGAAAGTGATGAGCCGATTATAAAATATAATGATGAGGTTTTAAGTTTTATTGAAAAGGCGAAGAAAAAATATGGGGAAGATATTGTAAATGAAAAAGTAAATATAGTTGTGGGAGAAATGTTATCTTGGCTTGATCTAGAAGATGTGAACTTGGATAAGGATGAAAAAGAAGAAGAGGAATCCTAGTATATAGTTTCTCTTCTTTCAATATTGTGTATAATTATAACAAGCGTCATTTTGGGGGCGTTTTTGTCGATTGTTAAAATTAAAAAACAAAATTTATTATTTTATGTTGACATTTATATGAGTTTGCTTTAATATAAATTTTGCTGTTAAAAACCGATTAAAAAACGCGAATAAAGTCAAATGAAATTTCTTGTTGACATCAAACATTGAAATATGATATATTAAAGCGCGTTGACAAATTAATTCGAAATATGAAATGGCCCGTTGGTCAAGCGGTTAAGACACCGCCCTTTCACGGCGGTAACACGGGTTCGAATCCCGTACGGGTCACCAT